>JAOUFU010000497.1 GCA_029858035.1 Phycisphaerae bacterium | reverse complement strand
TCGATCAACTGTGACGTTACATCCGGACCACACATGCCACATTCTGGTTTTGTCGGAGGCACATAGCCAATTCCGATGTTTATTGGTGCCATCAAACCCCAAGGATCGGACATTATTGCTGGATTTGAATCAACGTATTGATACAAACTCATCCCGTCTTTATACTGCCCAATCGCTTCAAATCTATTTGGCTTTTGTGGATTTGGTGTAATACCCAATGGGTCGTGAGTCAGCCATCTACCGGAGTAGTAGTCGTAGTAGCGGTTTCTGTTGTATTGAATTTTTAGAGAGCCGGAATCGAATATATCCACTCTTCGGCCGGTAAACAAGTACGGATTTCCGTAATTTGAATTAGCCCTTTCGGCTGTAAAGTCGGCGTTCCATATAGTGGGATTGCCATAAGCATCGTATTCGTAGCGTTCAACAAGAATAAGAAGAATGTGAAACATTTCACATAAACCTATGCGATAAGTTTTTTATCAGGAACAGGCGAATCTGCGAGTATCTTTTTTATAGCCGTGAGTGTTTCGATGACCAAGAGGTTCTTATATATAACGAATCTGGCCCTTCGGTCCTTTTTTGATTTGATTAAGATATAATTTTTCGTCTCACGAATGGAGTCGAATGCTTTCCACTTAACGAAAATATCAACATTATCTGACCTACTACCACAACCTTTAGGACTAACCAAGAAAACTCTGTTTTCTCTTTTCCAGAAAGACTGATATGATTTTCTTGCTATACCCAAAACACCTGCAAATGGACAAATAATTCCGAGGAATGATATAAATCCAAGAACAGAAAAGAATTTATTATCTTGGTATGTTTCTGACAGAACCAAAAATATTGACAAAGAGAGAATACAGAGCAACAGGTAAAAGCGAAAAGCTTTTGACATAAATAGTATTCTTATTGATAATCTGTTAAGATCAGCTCTCGTTGGTCTCATATCGAATTCAATTGTTTCCATAAAATACACTCCGCAAATGTTACAGTATCATCGTTTTTTTATAATATCATTAGATCAAGTTAATTATTCAATAACCGGAACCCTGCCGAGTTGTTCAAGCCAAGCAACCATTCCTTCTACAATTGGAATAACAATTGGTGTGGCATAATAGACAGCAACTAATGAAGCCACAGCAGTTGCTGGCGCTAAATTCTCTCTTTGTGTTGCGTGTAGGTCACCAATGATCGTTGTTTTCATACATTTGCAACGGTCTCCAAACCAGTTCTTTTGATCCATTGTTATAACGACATGGGTGCCGACATGGACACCAAAATCATACACAGCGTCAATGTAAACCTGAGCAAAAATGCCAACTGTTGCAGAAGCATTCGGAGAACTTCCACCCGCGCGGTAGCTCGACCGAGCATGCGAGATAGGTCGAAATCTAATATCTCTAGTGATATTCCAGATCCAAGGTTGAAATTTTGATTTACATTCAGAATAGGTATCATCTGTCCAACCAAATCTTCCTGATATATCTAAAGTTGCCTGAGCATCACGGAAAAATCTAATAATTCGTAACGACCTTACACTCAAAGATATGCCAGCTGATCCTGTGGGATAGCATGTATCTGTTCCCGATAGCCTCCAGTTAAGAGTTACTGTAGGCCATCCGGGTACAGAAATCAAACCGTAATAATCAAGCGAAACAATTGGATTACTCATCGTGTACTCGTACAAATTAAGACCCTTTATGTATTGAAGGTCTAAACTGAATGGGTTCAACGTCCCACCAGCAGGATTTATACCCAATGGGTCATGAGTTATGAATCTTCCCATATACATATCATAGTATCTATGGCGATAGTTGTAAACTTTTAGACTTCCATTGTCCAGTTCGTCCAAACGTCTTCCTGTGAAATAGTAAGGATTACCATAAGAAGACTCTGTACGCTGATTATACGAAGCATCCATAATATAACATTTGCCATAGGCATCGTATTCGTAGCGTTCGAGGACGCTGCCTGAGTAGTCTGTCAGGGCGGCCGGGCTGTATAAATGGTCGTGAATGTAGAACCTGGCGGAGGTAGGCGAGGCAGTGGTGCCCATCATTAGTACTTCATCAATGTAATTGCCATAAGCAAACCACTGCTGAAATTCATCTGAGCCGTTGTACTCAGCCAAAACCTGCCATTTGTAGTTGTAACCTTGGTTTCGGCGCATAAGAAACAATGGCGGGGCAAGCCCTGCCCTACACGGCTTTGTATAACTTACAGTAAGCCATCCCCAAGCTGCGCTTTCCGCTTTGGGACGCCTTTCGGCGGAGGCTGCCACCCGTCGGGATTTGTACGATAGAGATTCTTCGCTTCACTTCGTTGCGCTCAGAATGACAACAAGATGGATTCGGTGAATAAGAACGGCGGGGCAAGCCCCGCCCTACACGGCCCTCGCATAAGTGCGAGAGAAAGATACCGATTTGATTAATCTCCGCCTTTTTCATAGCGCCAACAGTATAAACAGAAGTATATTAAAAATCAAAATGCAAAAAGCAAAAATAATGAGGGGATGCGAAAATGAGTAGATGCATAAATGTGTGACAAAACGAGTATGGCAGAGGTTATTTTTTGTTCATGTGGCAGATTTCTCGACTCTGCAAAGCTTCGCATTGCTTCGGTCGAAATGACACGTGTTGAGATTCATCGCATTTTAACTGCTGTAGCCATCCCTGCTCGTCAATGTTCAACGACATTTTTCTTGCCAGAACCGGAGATACAATGTAAATTACGCGGTAACGCAGGGCCCGTAGCTCAGCGGTAGAGCAGTGGACTCATAATCCATTGGTCGTAGGTTCGAATCCTACCGGGCCCAGTCTTTAAGCCTTCGGCCGTCAATCATTTATGGCTGTCGGTTTTCTTTTTCGGAACCTTCCGGCAGGGTGCGCAAAAATGCACAACAAAAATCCGTCCCATCGCCCCGGAATCCGCCTTGAAGCATGAAAAATCCCCCTACAATCATGACGTGCA
The DNA here is from genome assembly GCA_029858035.1 of Phycisphaerae bacterium. Classification (GTDB taxonomy): domain Bacteria; phylum Planctomycetota; class Phycisphaerae; order Sedimentisphaerales; family Anaerobacaceae; genus CS2-K091. The sequence continues at coordinate 382 of JAOUFU010000497.1, read as the reverse complement.
CCCTTATCATTATCATCAGACTAAAAAAGCTTTGCGAAATCTCCAGCGATTGTTATAATGATTTATAGTCTATATCAAAACTGAAAAGGACTTCAATACAAACATCTGGATTCCCGCTTTCGCGGGAATGACAGAAGTCGACAGGTGGTTTTGTTATAAGCTCTTATAGTGTTGTTTCCGTATGCCTTGAAAATCATGAAATTTTCGATAATCCGAGAAAACAAGCCGTAACTTTTTGGCAGTTTTGACGTTATATAGTATAGCAATGTAGTTTTTGAGCCGGCACTATGATAATACACCCCGGATAAGAGCTGAATAATACGGTTTAGAGAAAAGGAGTTGTATATGCTGAAGGCATTTGAAAACAAACTCCGTTGGGTTC
>JAOUFU010000496.1 GCA_029858035.1 Phycisphaerae bacterium | reverse complement strand
TTTTAACGCCGACGGCAATATAAACCTTACCGACCTTTCATTCCTGGCAAAACACTGGGGGAACCGAAATTGCGGCCAATCAAACTGCTGCGACGGCGCCGACCTTAATAACGACGGCTGTGTGGATTACTTCGATTTGGCTCGACTTCTCGAATATTGGCTCCGCATTCAATAGCCGGTGCGCATTTCATGTCGATTATTTGATAATCACCTCCTTAAAAACTGATCAAAATTTATATGCAAACCGTGCCACAATTCTTAGTTTTTGCTCAACAATAACTTCGTTTGTATAATCGTATTAGCTATATACTTTTGGACACCACGCGTAAGCGACATTTATGGAGTGATTGCATTATGAAGAAGGCTGTCATATCGATCTTGCTGATACCTGCTTGTCTGGCTATGTCGGCTCATTCTATGAGTCGCATGGAGTATAATAATCCGGGCCTGGTTGTAGACCTTGGTGTGGGGCTGTGGGCGTGGCCTATGCCGATAGATTGGGATGGCGACGGTGACCTCGACTTGCTGGTTTCCTGTCCGGATGTGCCGTTCAACGGGATGTACCTGTTCGAGAATCCGGGAGGCGACATGAAGATGCCGGTTTTCAAACCACCGGTTCGGGTAGGGGCAGGACAGAGGAATATTCGTATTTCCTATGTGGACGGAAGACCACGGATTCTGACACCGGGCGTCGAATGGGTGGATTTCGTTGGCAGGGGATTCTCCTCGAACCGAAAGATTGAGATAGGCAAGATCGATCCCGGTCCGGGCCGAATTCGCGCCAATCAATGGCATTGCGTTGACTACGATGGCAACGGATCACTCGATCTGTATATCGGGATAGGATATTGGGGAGACTATGGGTGGGACAATGCATTTAACGCGGAAGGGCAGTGGCTGCGCGGGCCTCTGCACGGCTATGTTTATCTTGTATGCAACAAAGGTACGACGGAGAAGCCGGTTTACGAGACACCCGTAAAAGTTCTGGCCGACGGCAAAGCTGTGGATGTTTACGGTATGCCGTCGCCGAGTTTTGCCGATTTTGACGATGATGGCGATTTGGACCTGATATGCGGCGAATTCCTTGACGGGTTCACCTACTTTGAGAATGTCGGTGCGAGAAAGCAGCCGCGGTATGTGTCCGGCCGAAAATTAACTGTAAACGGCAAGCCGATAGCGATGGATTTGCAGATGATCACCCCGACGGCCATCGATTGGGATAGTGACGGCGACGTTGATCTGATCTGCGGCGACGAGGATGGCAGGGTCGCACTCGTCGAGAACACGGGGAATGTAGTTGAGCGGATGCCGCAGTTTCTTGTTCCCAAGTACTTCCGGCAGGAGGCGCATTACGTGAAGTTCGGTGCGCTGGTTACGCCTGTAAGTGTGGATTGGGACGGCGATGGCGACGAGGATCTTATATGCGGCAACTCGGCCGGGTACATCGGATTCATCGAAAACCTTGATGGCGGCAACCCGCCAAAGTGGGGGCGGCCTGAACGGGTCAAAGCCGGCGGTAAAGTGATTCGCATTCAGGCCGGGCAGAATGGTTCGATTCAGGGACCTTGCGAGGCAAAGTGGGGCTATACGACGCCATGCGTGGCGGACTGGGATCATGACGGATTGTTCGATCTGATTGTTAATTCAATCTGGGGCAGGATTATCTGGTATCGCAATGTTGGCACGAAGCAGTCCCCCAAACTCGCTGCAGCCGGGCCGGTCGAAGTGCGGTGGTCTGGCAGGCAGCCAAAGCCTTCATGGAACTGGTGGGATCCCAGGCCGGGTGAGCTGGCAACCCAGTGGCGTACCACTCCGGTGGTGGTAGACTGGAATGAAGACGGCCTCAATGATCTGGTGATGCTCGATCATGAAGGCTATCTTGCATTGTTTCGCAGACAGCGGCAGGGAAGGCGACTGGTGCTTTTGCCCGCCGAACGCCTGTTCGAGGGCGGTGTATATGACAGCAGGCATCGTTTGAAAGGTAAGGGATTGCTGCGCCTCAACGACGGTTTAGCCGGCGGCAGCGGGAGGCGTAAACTGTGCATTGTCGACTGGGATGGCGATGGCAAACGTGATCTTCTTGTTAACAGTCTGAACATTAATCTCCTTCTCAACACCTCAAAAGACGGGCCGCCCTGGCGGTTCAGAGACGTGGGTCCGATGTCGACGTTGAAGTTGGCCGGCCACACGACGAGTCCCACAACCGTCGACTTCAATGGCGACGGCAAACGCGATTTGCTTGTCGGGGCCGAGGATGGATGTTTCTACTATTTGGAAAAGACAAAATAGGGAAAACAGTCGCCTATTTTACTTTCCCATTTTAACACCATCTCTCTGTTGTCCCCACCTGCCCGAATCCCTGCATGCAGTAGTCAGGGACCCAGAATACCGAAGCGTTATCTCATCGGGGTTAGAAAGAGAAGCGTTATCTCACCGGGGCGGCAATCTCATTCTAAATCCTATCAGTCACATCCCGCTGTCATCCCGAGCGAATACTTACCTGCCTATAAGGCAGCGAGGGATCTGGCCATCGCATATAATTCATGTTGCTATCTCAATCCTTGTCATTTCGAGCGGAGCGCAGCGTAGTCGAGAAATCTGGCCAATGATTGGAATAAACCTCTTCGCTTCCGCCCATCTACGCATCTGCCCATTTACGCTTTCAACTTTTTCACTTTTCCCTTCAAAATTTCCCCTGTCATTCCGCACTTGATGCGGAATCCATTTACTTACGTGCTTATAAAGCACTTTTTCCATTGTATTTTTGCATTTTGATTTTTAATATACTTCTGTTTACACTGTTGGCGCTATGAAAAACGCGGAGATTAATCAAATCGCTATCTGTCTCTCGTACTTATGCGAGGGCCGTGTAGGGCGGGGCTTGCCCCGCCGTTCTTATTCACCGAATCCATCTTGTTGTCATTCTGATCGCAACGAAGTGAAGCGAAGAATCTCAATCGTACCAATCCCGGCTGAGTTCCAAAAATGACGAAATTTACGAACAAAAGGCCTTGATTTCCTTGGCACTTTTGAGTAGAATGTTCGAAATGAATAGGCTGGAGTACTATCTAATTTATGAAATCGCTTATCACAGAGGACGGTATATTTCATGTTTAAATCATGTTTCAACGCCGTGCGATGCTGTCTTAGGTGTGGCAAACCCCCGGATATGATTAGAGTAAGGGTCGATTTTTTCATTTACTAAAATTTAAGGAGTCAAGCTCATGTCAAAGATTACACGTCGTCAGTTTGTGAAACGCGCCGCTGCTGTTGCAGCTACATGCTCTATTGGTTTCCCGAGTCTCATACGGGGTCAGGGACTTAACGAAAAACTCCAGGTCGGATTCATTGCGGCCG
>JAOUFU010000495.1 GCA_029858035.1 Phycisphaerae bacterium | reverse complement strand
TGCAGGCCGCCTTCCAACAGCACTGCGACGCCGCCGTCAGCAAAACCATAAACTTCCCGGAAAATGCGCCCCCCGCCGCCGTCGATAAAACCTACAAATTGGCCTATCAGCTCGGCTGCAAAGGAATTACAATCTATCGCCGCCACAGCCGGAGCCACGAGCCAATGAGCCTTGATTAAACCCAAAAATGAAAAATCTGCGAATATAACCGCTGAATCGCCCCTTTTTCAGCTTTTCATTTCACACTCCGACATTTGGCACAGAGCATTTGCACACCAATAGCCGGACATTTATTGGAACAAGCTCGCTCCCATAAACGGAAAAAACTGCTCACTTTCGATTAAAGTAGCCCCTGTGGTATAACCGATAATAGAAAGTAGAAATAATACAATTTTCTCCCCTCCGGAAAACATCGCGTAGCGGCGTGCTGCACGATGTTTTCTTTTTTTATTACTCGTAACCAGATGCATCAGCCACAATTTCACAAGTCATAACCACACAAGACTCTCTAAATTGCTCGGCGATAACCTAAGATTTTGTCCGAATGCGCTTTAGCTCTCGAAATATACACCGCCTTTTTCGAGCGACTCTCTTAAATTGGCGTATTTAAGCTCACGCGTCCCGCAGTTTTTAGCTGCACACAGGGCCGCCGCCGTACCTGACGCCTGCCCCTGCCCCATACAGCATACGGTATTTCTCGTGGACATATGGGCCCTGTGGTCGGAGGTTATCAACATCCCCGAAGCCAAAAGGTTCTCGATTCCCGCTGCGCGCAGCGCCCTATAGGGGATTCCGTATGTTCCGCCATCCTTGATTTGGTAGCGGGGCGCAGAGTCGTGAAAACCGTAAGCCATAACATCGTCATCAAAGTGTCTGCCTTCAATGACATCTTCATGTGATACGTCATAATCGCACGTAATCAATCGACCTCGCCGAATGCAAAGTTTAGGGCTCGTCCGGGCTATAAACGCCTTCTCACAGCCGGGGACATATTCCCTGAACAGTTCAATGGCCCTAGCCTGGCGTCTTCTCAGCTCCAATTCCGCCTTCGCCACTTCATCCCTGTTTGTAGGACTGACCGGCATCTTGAAATTCAGCTTGATGAACATAAAGTAGTTATCGTGTACAGTCGTCGTCACCATTGACATGCCGATTTTACCGGCCTGCTCTCCGAATCCGGAGGGGAGGTTGACGCTCCTGCCGTCCAGCCGGACGATTTGGCCGTCTTTGCCGCTGCGCCGGCCTTCTGCCTGCTGGGTAATGGCGTCGTGCGATTTGAGAAATTCGTAATACTTATCTATGCTCACGTTGGCGACACCGATGCTGTTTACGACGGGGTAATCGTTTGGCTCGCTGTATTTCGCCCCGGCATAAGCAGCCAGGTCGCCGTATGCAGTGCAGTCCACAAAGCATTTCGCATAAAACGCCTCCCGCCCGGAGCGGCTCTCCACTATCACCCCCTTAATCCGCGAACCGTCCATAATCGCACCGGCAACAAGAGTATTGACACAGACGAAAACGCCCGCCTCGACAAGCATTTCGAAAGTAACGAGTTTATACATTTCCGTATCAATGCACGTACAAACCGAATCGTAATTGTAACCTTTGGACATCTCGGCGTGTCCCGACGTCCCTCCAACCTTTAGAAGGCGGTCGATAATCTCCTGAGCAATCCCTCGCACAACCTGGCACTTTTTCACACCGGGAAAGGCCTTCCACAGGTTATAAAAGCTGTGAAGCGCCGTCCCTCCTTCCGTGACGGTCCCACCCGGGTAACCTTTGACCTCTATCAGGGCTGTTTTCGCACCCTGACGCGCCGCCGCCAAAGCCGCCACGACTCCTGCTGTCCCACCACCGGCTACGACCACATCGAATTTCCTTATAGGCAATTTTTTCGCGGGTTCCTCATAATAACTCCCAACCTGCTTCCCATCCCATGCCGATTTGCCCATTGCAGAACCGGCTTGAACGCCAATCCCAAGCATTAGCATGTGCTTATTAAAATCTCGACGATTCATTCTTACCTCCTATGGTAACTTAATTCAGTTAAACACTATTCACTGAGCTTGACAGCCGTACCGTAAGCTAATAGTTCCGCCGCACTGCCTATAACGCTCGTTGTCATATAGCGAACATTGATTATCGCGTCCGCCCCCATCCGGCCGGCCTGTGCCATCATCCTGTTAGTAGCTGTTGTCCTCGCCCATCCCATCATCTCCGTGTATTCAGTCAGTTCGCCGCCAAGAATCAACCTCACTATCGCAGATAGGTCTTTGCCAAGCCAGATAGCATATACCGTATGTCCCTGCACAAGACCCAGTATCTCACGTGTCGCCCGCCCGGGCACTTCCGCCGAGTTCAACAGCAAAACCCGGGAGCCGGACTCCGCATCCACTGGCGCCTCCGCCGGCCTCCTGGTTATCTTTTGTTCTAAAGCCAATGTCACAAGGACAACAAGGATTCCGCCGAGCAGACAGAAAACCGCTATACGCAGCCACCACGGAACCACCGGGTCCTCGGCAGTCATAACATGCCAGGGCACCCCTGCAAATATTGTAACGAACAGCCCCGCCACAAACGCTAACGATCCGATTTGTCGAATTACTTTCATAGTGTCTCCTTTCTCTAAATAACTAAAATCCAAAATCTCAGTTAACAGCTTAACTTACAGACTCGGTTTTAACGTACCCGTTGAAGCAATCTGCCGCCGTCGAGTCCTCGTACTTTCGGCATCACTACGGATTTAAGAGCTTTCAAATACTTTCCGTCCGGATCACCCCTCGTCGGTGCGATATATCCGCCTTCGCCAAATTCGTTCCACGCATAAACCAGCACGATTCGTTCGGAAGTGGTATGCTCGGGATGTTTGTCCATCCATCGGATGGCCGATTCCAGAAATGCAGCGAACTGTTCCGGCGTCCGGTCCGGGTAGTACCAGCCTTTTACCTGATTCAAACCGTCGCGTCCTTCCCAGGGCCGTTTGTCCCAACCGGCTGTGATCTCCGGTATGTAGGGCTGCTGCGATGTACCATGCCACTGTTTCTGGTGAGCGGCGACCAGTTCCGCATACGTATGCTTTTCAGGACCTGAGGCGTAGCCCGGGATGACGTTGTAGTGTGTCCGGTGCGTGTAGCCCATCTTAAAATCGCCCGCATTGCATGCAGCAATAGCTACTCCCGGCAGACCGGCCTTTCTGGCCGACTCCTGCAGATATTCGAAACCGGCCTTGTTACCTCCTTGCGGACTGAAGATAATCACCAGCGGTCTGCCATCCACACGCAAGTATTGCTTGTGCGTCAGATATGGCATCCACAGCTCTGTTGCCTGCTTCCAGTCTGCAGTTGTCTTTATTTCGAAG
>JAOUFU010000494.1 GCA_029858035.1 Phycisphaerae bacterium | reverse complement strand
TGCAGGCCAGGTCCATTCCCCGCTACCGGAATCACGTAACCTGGAGTAAGAAATCCGCCGCAAGCAGATGTGCAACGGTCTCTTAATCTCTCATATAGAGAGTTTTGTTGCCGTCAAAACAACGCACACTTGATTGGGAGTTGTAGGAAAGTAATCTTCAAGGCAAATTTTATCTTGACAAGATAGTAGTAGTAAATTATCATACTATATAGGAAGAGAAAAATATGCAGCACAGAAACATTCGAATCCTCGAAGACCTTGGTTTGAACCGCTTGGAAGCAGGCATATATGCATTTCTTCTGACGAATGACCCCCAAACAGGCTACCAGATTGGAAAGAAGCTGCGTAAGCCTACGGCGAACGTCTATAAGGCTATCGAATCATTGAGTCATAAGGGTGCGGTTCTGATCGAGGAGGGTAATAATCGCCTTTGCAGGGCAGTACCGGTTTCGGAATTTCTAGAACATATAGAGAGCAACCTGTCTTTAAAACTCGACAAAGCTAGGAATCTATGGACTGGACTGGAGGTGCAACGCACAGACGAATCCGTATACCGTATCGAATCGCCATCCCTGGTTTTTGAACGATGTCGGACTATGTTACAAGAATGCACAAATATTGCATTACTTGATGTCTTCCCAGAGGCGTTAGATTCGATTCGTTCGGCTATTGAGAGTGGATTAAAGAGAGGCATCCAAATCTACATTCAAGCGTACAGCCCTCTTGACATGCCAGGAGCAAATGTTGTGTTGCCTCCCGGCGCAACAGAAGTTTTGGAATACTGGGGAAGCCAGCAACTCAATATCGTAATTGACGGTAAGGAATGCCTACTGGCTCTTATGAGCCAACATCTCACAGAGGTGCATCAGGCATTCTGGAGCAAGAATCTCTATCTCTCGTGCCTGTTGCACGCCGGCTTAATGCAGGAACATACGATTCATCAACTTCGTCTCGTCGCAGGCAGGTCAGGAGCCTTAACAGCTATGCGACAGATCATCTCCCAGGCAAAGTTCTTTTTAAATAGCGAGATTCCAGGACAAAAAGCACTGTACAAGAGGTTTAGCCTTCCTAAAACCGCCGACAAATGTGAACGTGAGAAGCTACGCAGTATATGATGTTGCAATATCTAAAGGAAACAGTGGGAGTAGTTTTATCAACATGTTATCCCGTTCTCCGTAGGAGAAAGGGACGCTCAGTTTGGAGAAAGGACTGACGATGTATCCAAATCTGCTAATAGTAATGTTCCTCTTTGTGATGACAAGCGCCACCTTTGGCAACACGGATATTGACAAAGGTATCGAGCTATTTGAGCGGGGCGATTATAAGGGGGCGGGAGCTCTTTTTGAACAACTGACTAAGAATGACGGGTTGGATCCAGATGCATACTATTATCTGGGAAGGATCAGACTGATCAACAACGACTATGAACAGGCAGCTGAGTGCTTCGAGAAGGCCCTGGAACTGAATGCCGACATGCCGGACTATTACTTGTGGCTGGTCCGGGCCCTGAAACGCGGTATTCCGTACAGCGGGACCTTTGGAAAAATAAAGCGGTCTAATCAAATGATGAAAGCGCTCAACAAGGCCATTAAACTGGACCCGGCCAATATACCAATTCGTTCAGAACGATTCTACATATATCTGGGAACTTACAAGAAAATGGGAGATAAGGGACCCGTCACGGGAGATGTTCTCACCGCTGAGATAGATACACTAAAGGCCCTTGATTCTCTTGAAGGTCATTTGGCAGCAGCCACCTATTATCACACCTTCCAGGATAATGAAAAGGCAGAATCAGAGTTCAAGATAGCTGCTGGTTTGGAGCCCGATGATAGAGGGTTGGTACAATCCTATGCCGGGTATCTTTGCGATCTTCACAGGTATGATGAATCACTGAGGCTGTTGGACAAGTACATATCGGCGAATCCAGGTGATCTAACCATATCCTTTGACAAGGGCGTTACCCTGGTCTTGTCCGGATTGGATTATGACGAAGCAAAAAGCTGTCTTTTGCACTGTCTTGAGCTGCAATCCGACGACGGTATACCGACCAAATCGTCGGTATACTGGTGCCTTGGTGTAGTATGCTCTCTAATGAACCAACCTCAGGAAGCTCAAGAAATGTTCGATATTGCCGGCGAACTCGATCCCAAACATGACGAACTAATAGAGAATAATAGTAGACTCTCAAGAATAAAGGAACTGATGGTGGGTAAATAGGAACCGCACTTTATAATCACAATAGATACTTATTATATCGTATATTAACCAAAGACAGACTGAATTAACTTCCTTCTTAATAATCTATTTTCGAGGACCTCCGTATTGTCCGAGATTTGATCTATATTTCCGATCAGACCTTTCCTGACGATAGATCGCATTTCAATATCTTCAATAGAATCCGCTATTATCTCAGCAACCTGTCCTCCATGAATCGCCCTAAATGGTCTATTATGCCATTCTCTGCATTCTGAATTTATAGGTTTGGTTATGGACAGATCGTTATGTATCGAAGCCAGAGTCTCAAATGCCCTGTAAAGGTCTTCCTGCTTTGTTTTCGAGCTATTGGATTCTATGATTTTGCCTAAGTATGGCATTAACGCTTTACTGCAATTTAGTTTTATAAATGATTTTTCCAGCCATTTCGCAAAGGGTGCATACTTTCTTTCCATCAAAAATCCCAGCTGCATAATATCTCTGACAAGTCGTGATGTTATTATCGAGAAGCCAATATCCTGCCCGGCCAACCAGGCGCGGGCGGCAAGATGTTCTTCCTGTCCGATTCGCTGCCATGAAGATGCTATAATATAGAGCCAGATATCATGGGGATAATAATTTAACCTACCTCTTATATCGTTCAATCCAAGTTGATCATGAAATATCCGTCCGGATTGAATTGACAGTAATATTTGCTGGGGGAAACTTAACCAATCTATATTGTTTAGTTTATTATAAATATCAATACCGAGAAAATTATTGAAGTATTCCTTTATCGCAACGATTTCAATAAAGTGATTAATTTCGCCGGATAAATTGGGCTCCATTAATCTGACGCCATTATTGTCAGGTCTGCTGAAGTTAGTCGGGTATCCGTGACAGGTTGCAGGCAGGCTTTGTCTTAACGATCTGTCAATTGATGAGGATAGATTTGTATAATCGGTATCTGTTAGAAACAGAATAAGTCGTGGTCCCCAATGATGATCTCGTGACATTTCATCATCAAATCCCAATACCTCGGATCCAGAACCTATTAAGCCACTACTATATTTTAAATCGGGAAAAAATTTGCTTAAAATTGGTTTTACAACTTCAAAATAATATCTTTCACTAAGCTCCAATCCTGCGATAAATTCTACTGAAGTC
>JAOUFU010000493.1 GCA_029858035.1 Phycisphaerae bacterium | reverse complement strand
GGCGTGCCGTGGACAGGGCACAAAGAAAATTGAGATGCACTTTCTGCCTGATGTTTATGTGACGTGCCAGGCGTGCCGGGGCAGCAGATACAATCCCGAAACTCTGCAAGTTACGTACAAAGGCAAGAATATCGCCGATGTGCTGGATATGAGGATTAAAGAGGCGCTGGATTTCTTTGCGAATTTCCCGACGATTTTAAGAATTCTGCGGACGCTCAAGGACGTCGGGCTTGGCTATATACAATTAGGTCAGGCGTCAACGACACTTTCGGGCGGGGAGGCGCAGAGGGTGAAGCTTTCCTCGGAATTGGGCAAGGCGGCCACGGGACATACCCTGTACCTGCTCGATGAGCCGACGACGGGGCTGCACTTTGCCGATATTCATAACCTCTTAGATGTATTGGCGCGACTTTGCGATATGGGCAATACCGTTGTGGTAATCGAGCATAATCTCGATGTTATCAAGATGGCCGACTATATAATCGACCTGGGACCGCAGGGCGGTGACGCCGGGGGGCAGGTCGTAGCGGCAGGTAAGCCGGAGGAGATTATCAAAAACAAAAAAAGCTATACGGCAAAGTTTTTGAAGGAAAAGCTGTAAGACAGTTGCCAGTTGCCAGTTGCCGGTTGCCAGTTGCCAGGGAACAGCAAACAGTTGTCAGTTACCAGAAGCCGGTTTTCAGTTGTCACGAGAAAGTTATAGGGGTGGATAGATGAGTGGAAAAGGATATCAAGATCTTGAAGTATGGCAAAAATCCATGGATTTGGTAGTGATGTGCTATCAAGTAACAAAAAATTTCCCGAAATCTGAATTGTACGGTCTTGCAAGCCAACTACAACGTGCGGCTGTGTCGATCCCGGCAAATATAGCTGAGGGACGTGAAAGAAAATACAGTAAGGAATTTATTAAACATCTATCTATAGCTTACAGCTCTCTGACAGAACTTGAAACTCACATTCAAATAGCACAACGTTTAGACTATATTAGCTCCGAGAAAACCAAAAGTCTGCTGGAAATAACAGCAGAGATTGGTCGGATGCTCAATGGCTTACGCAAATCCTTAGAAAAACGCAATGCGTCTGATCCCTGACTAAGACATTCGGGGGCAGGCGATTTGACGGCCCCAGTGAGATAGTAAAGAGAAGATCTCACGGGCTAAAGTTAGATGGGAAAGCAAAAATCAAAGATAAAAAAACAAAAAATTCTTAGTTTTTAGTTCGTAGTATTCAGTATTTAGCCGGTCGAGGCCGGGAAAGCCGGCGTTTTTTTCTTGTTTTTGGTGAGAAGACCGGGGATAATGGGGTGCGAGATAAAAAGATATAGAATTGAATCGAAGCAGCGGGTGAGGTTGAAGTTCGGACAAAAAAATTAGCAAGGAAAGGAGCTTGTATGAAGTGCCCATGCTGTGATATCGACTTGAAGAGCAAGATGCTCGAAGATGTCGAGGTTGATGAATGTAATAAATGTAAAGGGACATGGTTCGAAGACGACGAACTGCGGAAGGCAAAAGATTCGGCGGACCCTGATTTGAACTGGATGGATTTTGAGATATGGAAACATAAGGACAAATCCAAGGCCCGATCGAGGAACCTGGCATGTCCTCAATGCAAACAGAGCTTAGTTACTGTTGATTACGCCGATACGGGCGTGGAAATCGATTACTGTCCCAAGTGCAAAGGAACGTGGCTGAACAGAAGTGAATTCAAGAAAGTGATCAAGGCCCTTACCAATGAGCTTCTTACAAAATCATTTTCAGAATATATAAAAGGGAGCATTGAAGAAGCAAAAGAGATTATAACAGGACCTGAATCATTTGTGTCGGAGTGGAAGGATTTTGCGACAATATTCAAAATGATGCAATTTCGGTTGTTTACGGAGAATCCCAAACTGCTGGATACAATAATGGATGTACAACGAATGAATCCCATAAAATAATAAGCTCTAATAACACAATCCAGCGGACGTAATTGGCCTGCCTGTACGGATTCAGTTTTTGGTGTGCGGTGTACTGCCTGCTGTTGAATCAATCACAGCGAGTTAGCGACAGAGGCAAGTCCAACCAAGGCTAAAATTAAAACGTAGATGCCGAGTATAATCAGGAACCAGTAGATAGAGGCCCTGCAGAAGTTTCGATGGTTGACATTGCCCGAACCACTCAATGCCCAGATGAGATACATCACGAGATTGACTATGGGTATAGCAAGGACCAGAAGTGTCAGCATCCATCCGCCCACAGTCATCGGTCTTGTATCAGCATGTTCATTTACCATACAGATCCTCCTTTTCGCAAATATTCTTTCAGTCTCTTATATGCCAACTGAAAGTATAATACAGCACATGACAGCAGTGAGTCAATTGCGAATTTTCGGATTTCAATAAACATCAGTCTGAAAGCTTGCATTTTTTCAGAGATATGATATTCTATTGGCGAAGATGGCCGGCATTGTAGCCTGGCTTTTCGACAAACTCAGGACAGGAAGGGGCATGCTTTTGTTTATTGTTAATTTTTGTATAAGGTAAAAAATTGTCGTCAAAATAACACAAAGAAGAAAGGAGAATTACATCATGGCTCGATCGTTGAACCTCAAATTATGGATTTGTCTGGGTGTGCTGATATGCCTGTCGAACAATCTATGGGCAAAAGAAATCATGGGCGAGTACAAGGGGACGTTCTATCCCGACAGCAAATTTAAAATGAACGCAACGGCTGACGTTGTCGCTGAAGGAGATGGCAACTATCGTATTGTTATCGACGCGAGATCCGATGACCCGGCGCAAGAAGGCGCTTTTATCGAAATATACGGAAAGAAAAGCGGCGAGGCAGTTACTATCGGAGGCCGTGCGGGCGGATACGACTGGCAGGGTGAGATTAAGGACGGGAATTTAAATGTCAAAGGTCAATATGGAGTGCGTTTCGAGCTGAAGAAAATCGAGAGCGAGTCGCCCCGAGCCGGTGCGAAACCGCCGGCAAACGCCGTTATCTTGCTGCCTTACGAGGCTGGGAAAAAGCCGGACATGAGCGGATGGACAAATCAGCAGTGGGAAGCTTTGGATGACGGCAGCATGCAAATCGCGCCCGGGAAAGGGGCGAACAGGACAAATCAAGAATTCACGGATGTAAAGCAACTGCATGTGGAATTCAAACTGCCGCTGGAACCGAAAGGTCGGGGCCAGGGCAGGGCCAACAGCGGGGTGTATTTGCTCGATGCGTACGAAGTGCAGGTGCTTGATTCGTTTGGAATCGTGCATACTTCCGGTGACTGCGGGGGGATTTATAACGTTGCCCGCCCCAAAGTGAATGCGTGCCTGCCGCCGGAGACGTGGCAGACGTATGATATCAGCTTCCGGGCGGCGCGACTGGAGAATG
>JAOUFU010000059.1 GCA_029858035.1 Phycisphaerae bacterium | reverse complement strand
ACTGCTCCGCCGTCGCACCGACCTTTATTTTTACAAAACCTGGATTTTTGCTTTCTCGGATAAGTCTTATTATCTCGGTCGCTTGCATCTTAAGGGATTTTCGCTTTACTCCAAGGTTTAAGATAGGAGCAAGTTCGACGGATGTGTTTATAGGTTCCTTTATAACCCGCGGCTCGGCAAAAATGCACTGTACTCGATTGCTCGCTGCAAGCAGCCTTCCGCAGCAATCAAGAATCACACCCCTTTGAGGCTCCCTGATGAGCCTCCCGCTCTGCTGCTTCGTGCTAAGGTCGGTATAATGCTCGTTTCTGAGATGCTGAAGGTAAAAGCAGCGTCCCGCCAGTGACAAAAATGCCACTATCAGAAGCAAAAAAAAGATAATAATCGTGCGAGCACTTCTCATGTTCATTGCATCTGGTCCCACCTTCCACCCATCACGGTCCGTTAAGACGTTCAGAGACGGCAGCGGGATTTATTAAAGTTTCAACCTGAAGCTGCTTGTGCGTAAGCTCCTGCATTAGCCAGCTTTGTTCGGCCTCAAGAGTGTAAAGTTGGTAGAAAATTCGATTGTTGGCACTACGGAGATAAACAGCGAAAATCAAAACAGCCGTAAAATAAAAAACAACAAAAACAAAACGAAATTGTGGCCTCATAATTTAATCAGCGCATATTGTTCAGCGGATTGCGGACAGAACTTATTTTCTTCTGCTCAACGCTGCAGTTATCCCGTATTTCTATTGAGCGGGCATTTTCAAAGTCATACCAACGGTCAGGCTGTCCTCATCGGATAAAACATCCTCATTGAGTTTGGCTACTTCCGTATATCGGCTGCCGTCTCCAAGCTGATCAGCGGCAATTTTCCATAAACTGTCACCATCCCGAACCGTGTACGACTTTCCCTGCTTTGGGGGGTCCGGTTTTTTCAAAGATAGATGCTCACGTCCGATAGATTTGACCTTCTCAAAAATAGAACTCGCAAGGCCGTCCTTATTTTCTTCTTTGGACGACGCCAAATCACGCAGAGGCGGTATGATTAATTTTTGGCCCACTTGAATCTCATCCGCCGCTTTCAGAAGGTTACGGTTAGCCTCGAATATCCTCATGATGTTGGCCCTTTTGTTTCCCTCTACATCACCGTAATACTTTTTGGCTATCAAGGCCAGGTTGTCACCATCGGTAACTTCATAAATTTTGGGCAAAGATGGCTTGGGCTTGACTGTTTCGGTCTTCCTGACATCCGTTCTCTCATTTTCAATCCGCTTCGGGGTAACCATCTTCACAGTATCGCTATTGTTCAGACTTGAAGCATTATTACCTTTTACGAGAACAGGTCCCTGAGGCAGTTCTGTTATGTAGCGGATATTCGGCTCGTCGGGCAGCGGGTACTCAACTCTAAAGGGCTCCTTTTCAATGGAGCCCGTCCATTTGATGACATCGCGCTCGTTGGCCCCAATACCAGGCTGCTTATTATGGGGTCTGACCATTGATTTAGTCAACTCATTGGTGTCGCCTCGAAAGCTCGGCAGACCGTTAATAACAAAGGCTATCATAAATATGAAAGCCAAACCCAAGAGCAATCCAATTTTGACATCGCGAGTCATAGCAAAACTCCTTTTTCACTATTACCTTTATTGTCTTTCTGCGATCCTTAACTTCGCACTTCTTGCCCGCTGATTTTCCCCAATTTCCTCCCGTGATGGCACAATCGGTTTCTTCGTGATAATCTTATAAATTCCGGCTTGTTCATTTGCCTTAAAATTATTCTTAACCAATCTGTCTTCAATGCTGTGATAACTGATAACCGCAATCCGGCCTTTTTGAGCCAAAAGGGCCGAAGCTGAAGCGAGCAGCCTCTCAAGGTTCTGAATCTCGTTATTGACAGCGATTCTCAACGCCTGAAAAGTCCTTGTTGCCGGGTGTATTCTGCTCTTTCTTTTTCGCCCGGGCCTGGCCAGCGCCCTTGAGACTATCGCAGCCAGTTGGCCCGTTGTTGTTATCGGCCGGTCCTGACGCTCCCGCACGATAAAACGTGCAATCCTACGCGAGGCTCTCTCCTGGCCGAATTTGTAAATCAAATCCGCCAGGCTTTTTTGGTCCGCCTTATTAACAATATCGGCTGCACCGCTCTTTATACTTTTGTCAATTCTCATATCCAGCGGCATGTCCGTCTGGAAACTAAGACCAATCTCAGTGTCTGCCAGCTGACCCGAGCAGAGGCCCAAATCCGCTAATATGAAATCAACCTTCTCTACCTTGTGCTCACGGACAAGCTCGCCGATTTGGGAAAAATTGCCATATATGAAAATAACCTTGCACTCAAGGTCCTTCAATCTAATTTGGGCCCCTTGGATAGATTTTTTATCTACATCAAGAGCGAAGATCACACCGTTGGGGCCCAAAGTCCTGCCGAACAGTAAACTATGACCTCCTTGTCCTATGGTCGCATCGACCATCACCCCATCCCGGGGTAAGTTTACCTGCTCGACCAGCGTCCTTGCCAAAACCGGAATATGCTCTACTTTCGAGCTATTCACCTCCATTTTTTCTCTAATTTCATATCGCGTCCCGCTATATCAAGCCCCGAAACAATACGATATACCGGCAACGCACTACGGTTTAACCTACGGCCACTGCCCTGTTTCGGGCTTTAAGTTCCATGACTTGGGGCGAAAATGTAACACCGTAAAAAATCTTGTCGACGTTCTTAAGATGCTCAAGCCTTTCAGAAAGAATTGTCAGCGAGTCAAATGTTTGTTCGTCAACCGCCCTGTTTCCGGCGAGACTCTTCTCTACGATTTGATAATGGTTCGAATCCGATTCAATCATTTCGCCTCCAGTCAAGAAAGTTCAAGTTCATCGTTCTGTTTCTGTAACACCACCTGCCGAGCCTGCGACATCTGTTTCTGGTATTGGGCCATGTGATCCGTCAGGTACTGTTCCCAGTTTTTATTGTTCCACAGCTCGATATGGTCGCGGACACCGACTAAGGTAATTTGTTCTTTCAAACCCGCTCGCTTTCGCAGTATTTCATTCAAAAGCAATCGGCCCTGACCGTCCAGCTCGACCTTGCTCGCCAATGCAAAGCTTATCCGCTCGAACGCCACCGCCTCATCCGGCGCAGTGGCATTTGGTGCGACCGCTAAGACAATCTGCTCGAAATATTTCTCAGGATACAGACAAAGAATGCCGTTAGCTCCGAGGACCAGATAAAAATTGCTGCCGTGTTCGTCGACATCGATTTGATGTCTGAGCTTGTTGGAAATGAGAACTCTGCCTTTGCCATCGATAACGTGTTGATATTCGCCTGTTAATAACAGCATGGCTTTAATCCCATTAAGTAGAACAACTATGGGAAAGTTTACCACTTCTTACCACAAAGTCAACAAATAAACACACTTTTTTGAAAAATTCTGCAAATTTTCTTATAGGACTTATTGGCCGGATAGCTAATTCCCGCAAACAAAAGTGCTTACGAGAATTAGATGCCCTCTTGAGGGTGGCCATTTTTTTCACATCCCAACCTTTTTCTCACAAATTTCCGTGAATTTCTTACCTGGCGTCTGACCGTTTCACCGTCTCACAAGCATCGAGGATCCAGCATCTCCACAGTCTGTAAGGACTCCTAAGGAGGACGCATATCGGCGGAGTATCGAGAATCCAACCTGATCCTCTCAAATATAAACTCTGTAATTGAGCTTTCTGTGTCAACCGTAACAGCCGATAGTCGTCCTAATATAATGAGCAGGGACAATATCGATTCCTGTTGTCGAGTTGAAGTTAAATGAAGTTCTGTTGTGAAAGGGCGTGGAGATGAGAATAAACACGAATATCACATATAAATTTGTGCCGGTAGTGGTTCTGTCGTTACTTTCTGGGGTGGCGTTGGGCAGTTCGTCATGCTGGAGGTTCAACGAAGGAGCGGGCGAAACGGCATTCGATTCTCTCGGCGGCAGGCACGCAACAATTCGCGGCAATCCGGTCTGGGTAACCGGTTCGTTCGGCAAGGCGCTGCAGCTCGACGGCGACGGCGACTATCTCGAAGTCGGCCGGATCCCCGGACTGTCGGCCGAGCAGACAAAAATGCTCTGGATATATATAAGTTCTATCACCTCCGATGGCGTCTATCTCATCGACGAAGGCGGCAGTGGTAATAATAACTGGCTTGAGCTGTACGACCCGAATGGCGGCGGCAATCCATACATCAGGGCCGGCTTCGATTCATTCAACTACATCGACAGTAAGGTCAGGATAAAAACCGGCTGTTGGTATCATATCGCTGTTGTAACAAAGGCTTCCGGCAACCTGGCGATTTATATAAACGGGCTTCTGGATAGCTCGGCATCCGAGATGTCCGCCGATAACAGACCACAGGCAATCGTAATCGGCGCCGATGCGGCAACCAAGACAGGATGTTTCAACGGCATGATTGACGATGTGGCAATCTACGACAGACCATTCTCGTCCGGGGAGGTGAGGCAGGTTTATCAGGAAGGCGTCGCCCGATACAGGCATACATTCGATAATACAAGGATTGTCATCAAAAGAATTCAGGAAACGATAGCGGCCAATGATGAGGCCGTGGAACGACTCGACGAGGTCTTGAACAAAGCACAAATAGCGGTCCAGGCCCTGGCCGCCGTCCTCGCCACCGACTACAATCCTCATTCCAACCAGGGCAGCGAGATGATTACAGCCAAGCAAAAGATTCAGGCCGCGATGATGAATATTCAGCGGTCCAGAGAGTCGCTGACCATGTGCACTGAGCAGTTAAATGGTGCCCTTCGCCAGCTCGGGCATTTCCTGCCAAAATCTGAAATTCCGGATTCTTGATTTTACTTTCTCAATTCTAAATTTGGCCCGCTGTTTATTGCACGGGTTGTCATTTACGCCAGGGTATCGAATTCATTAAAACAAAAGCCGGTCCTGGTGACTTCAATTGGCTAAATACCGACGACTAAATAACCGATAAGGACAATGATGGCAAAGGCCGGAATTATTTTTGAATGTTTCTCATTGACCCGGCCTGGATAGCGGCCAGGGACAGGCCCTGTTAAGGAAATATCAGCAGTGACATGAGCAAAGGTTATTGGGATTCTCTGGCACCCTGTTTCGAACAAAGTGTTATGCAGATCGCAGAACACGATCTGGATAGTACGTTGAAAGACGAAATCAGACGTGTTTCCAAAGGCAGGCGTTTAGCCGCCGACCTTGGTTGCGGAGTTGGCAGCCTGCTGCCCTTATTGTGCGAAAGTTTTACAACGGTGTACGCAGTAGACTATTCGGCGGCCCTGCTGAACGAGGCCCAGCGTCGTGTGACCAGTCCCAAGATTAATTTTATACAGCACAACCTTGCCGGTGACAAACGTTTACCCTGGGTCGCCGATGTTACCTTCTGCGTCAATGCCCTAATTACCGCCAAGCCATCCCATAGAAGAAAGATTGGCCGGTCGGTATTCAACGCCACAAAGGAAAACGGATTGGCCCTGATAGTCGTTCCCTCACTGGAATCTGTCTTTCACACATACCACACCATCGTTCGCTGCAATGTCCGAGATGGTTACAAGCGCCACCAGGTGCTGCGGTCAGTCAATCGGCTGTTTAAAACCGAGGTCATCTCTCCAGCGGACGGCATCGTTAACATAGGCGACAGGGCGACAAAGTGCTTCATGCGTGAAGAAATAATTACGTTCCTGTCCGATATCGGTTTTGAAGTGGCAAAGGTTCAGCGGGTCCAGTATCCCTGGCATGAGGAAATGACCGATGCCCCGAGCTGGCTCAAGGCCCCTTACCCTTGGGACTGGCTGGTCGTTGCCCGACGACCAAACTAAACCATCAACGCCTGCCTGCAACCATTCGAAAGCGTGGGTCCACTCATCAAGAATCGAGTATCCAGGATCAAGTATCCTCGTTTTCCAGGCATTTTTATCTTGCTTTCCCCCATTACCATACGATAATAACACCAAGCCGAGAATCGCTTCAAATGATAAGAGATACGAAAAGATGTAAGGTGGGCATTGTACACCATTGTTTTTTAGAATTATATTTTTCGCGCAAGATATATGAGTGTTTTAAAAGTAATCTTATGTGTATTGATTTTTACTGTTTCAATACTGAGAATATTATTCAGTGTGATGGGAGTCAGGCTGGGAAGGTATAGAATTCTTTTTGGGTTAACGCATATTCTTACTGTTGTAATCTCAGTTATTAGAATAGTTCAATATGTTGATCTTCATATAAAGGGCCGTCTGTCACTTGGAGATTTCGAAACATTATTTGTGTTGGAAATAGGAACGTATTTTCTGAGCTTATTGAGCGTTGCCGCCTATTCTATCAAACAAAACGTAGTCAAAATGACAGGTGATATGTATGACAAGTGCGAAGTGTGCAATGGAGATTTATATGCGCATGGGACCCCGGATATCATTAAAAACCATCATATCTGTGGCGCCTGCATTCAAACCATCAATGAAGCAAAACAAAAGAGATAATAGAAACAGCCAGCTATTAATGGCTGCGGTACAAAGAACAGAAAACGGTGAGTCTCATTAATCCTGGAGAAAGTAAAGATGGCAAGAACACCAAAACAATGGGTTTACCGCCCCCGCCCTGCTTCGGGCGTGCTGGATTCGGTGAAGAAAAAAGTCACAGCCAAGGCAGACGAAATCGTTCAGACCTTGTTTAAGCCGCGGTACATCAAGCCGCCGCCAAAGAAGCCGAGGTTCAACTACATCGTCGATATCTATACAAAGTGGCTTAAGAATTGCTTATACTTCCGTGCCAAATACGCCTGTCCAGGTCCCAATGCAATATCACCATTTTTCGAAGACAGCTTTACGCGACTTGCATACATGGCGAACGGGCGTTTCAATCTGGCGTACATGCGACACACCGGCAAGTGGTGCGAAGTCTTCACCGATCTGTCGATGGAGGAAGCGTTTGCCAGCATCCGAGATGAGCCATTGTTCCACCCCCCAGGTTGAGCAGATTGTAGCGACTCCGGGACTGGGTTTTTTGCTCCTTCGACCTTTGCTCAGAGCCTGTCCTGCTTGTCCTGAGCTTGTCGAATGGAACATTGTTGAAGAGACAAGTTTTAATGTCTGCCAACGAATGTATTGGTACGTTATGCGGAAGCCATATAAACAGTAGTTACGGAAACGAAAAATGAAAAGAAATCTGACTATTTTTCTGTTTGTTCTAATCTCAGGCGGGTGCCAGCCTGATGAAGAGCCGAAAAACAAGACGACGATTGACTATATCCGGCAGACCGGTCGGCTGTGGGGCGTCACCGAAGTCGCTCTAAATGAAAACGGCTCAATCACCATCGTCGATGCCAAAAGTTCAGGGGTCGGATTAAACCTGATGATGCGTGATTCGAACAACAAGGTCGTCGATTCTGTAACATTAAGCCCCGGCCAGTCATGTTCCCTCTCCGACGGCCGTCATGTATTCATAACTTATGAGTTGAAGGTAATAAAGAATAGCCGAATTATCATAGCAGTAACCGACAAATTCGACGCGCGAAGTTTCGGCGATGGCATCAAACGAACGAAAGCGGTCGTTACCATTTCATCATACAAAAAAGAAGAGAACCCAAATAAACCGATAATTTAACTTCTCCGCAATAGCTTTCCGGTATTTTTGTCCCATCGGACGGAGCGTAGTTTGAGGCGATGGTTTCCGTGGCAGTCGGTACAGATAATTGGATCGGTTTGTTCTTTTTGGCCGGTTTGTTTCTGCCATCGTCGGACGACCTTCTCCGCCGGGAAATCGTGACTCTCGTGACATTCCTTACACAGCACATCTGTTTTTGTATCGCCGGTACGCTGTTTCCATCGACGTACAATTTCTATAGCCGGGACATCGTGCCCGGTATGACACTTTTGACAGGCCTTGTCAATCTCTCCGGCCGGGTACATCTTATCAGGCGGAGTGGTATGGTTTTCATCGTTTTTGTGGGCGATGGATTCGCCGTGGCAGTCGGAACAGGCAATATCGGCTTTAGCGTGCCATTGAGCTAACGGTTCTTCTGCATAATTGGCGTGGCATACAAAGCAGGTCGCGTTTTTTGCATCCGCCCGGGTGGTATGTTTTCCAACCTCGGTCGGCTCATCTAAGACAAGCGGCTCATCTAAGATAAGAGGCTCATCCAGAAGCAGGGGGGCGTTTTTATCAACAAGTAAGGGAGGCAGCGCGTTCGTTCGGCTGTCCGCATCATTTGATGATCGGGCACAGCCCTGGAACGTAACAGCAACTGCCCCCCCCAATAAAACAACTACGAAGACTCTAACCGTCATATTAACCTTTTTATATTTTGTTAATTAGTATTTCGAATTTGTTTTTAGACTACTTCTATTTCTCTCAGTATAAATTCGCTCATTCACCCTTTATTAAACAAGTCCTTTGCGAGATACGCCTGGCGATTGGCGCGTTAAACGTATTCCCAATCCTTTAGCCACTGATAATTAGCGGGCAGGTTCGCCCATGCACGCTCCATCGCGACGTTCAACCGGGCTTTTTCCTTCAGGTCCAGCTCTCTTCGTTCCTTGACGGCCCTGCAGACGTTGTCCACCTGCTGGGCGCTTATCATCCCGGGAATAGGAGCGGTGATAGCCGGGTTGCACAGGATATAGCGGATAGCCAGACGCGCTATCTTATTGTCCTCTTCGAAGTGCGGACTTTTCGGCGAGCTGTCACCTTTGAATACGGAGTTGCTTGCAAAAGGTTTTATTCCGAACCATCCGACATCGTACTTTTTCAGCGTAGCCCACAGTCCGCTCTCGTCGGTGACCATTTTTGTTTTGGCCGTATACGGTGTAAGAATAACGTCCATCTGTTCGGGGTAGGTCTCGATAATCTTTTTTATGTGCGGGCGGTCGTGCGAAGAGATTCCGATGAATCGCGCCCGGCCGGTCTTCTTCGCCCAGTCCAGCGCCGCCACCGCCTCCTGCACCTCCGCTTCGCTGTGCCGGCTGCTGTCAACGAGAAGACTGATGCGCCAAAGGTCCACGTAGTCCAGCCCCGCTTCTTTCATGCCGGCCTCGAGCCCTTCCCTCAGTTTTTTTCGCGGGCGCCACTCTTCGAACCGGCTCTCCCATATATGCCACGAATACCCGAAGTACATTTTATCGCGCCGGCCCCTGAGCGCCTTTGCGTAGGCCAAAATCTCTTCCCGGCAGCAGGCATCGACGTAGTTGATACCTCGCTCGATGCAGCGGGTGACGACATCGTGGCGGTTCTTCTGGAAGTCTTTTCGGTCGATTTTCTCCGTCATCCATCCCTCCGGCTCTTCGCCGCCGATTATCCTGACTATCCGCTTCCAGTGACCCCCAAGGCAGGCCGCCGAGACCATCAATCCCGTTCTCCCACATCGGCGGTATTCCATATCGGGGTTGTAGTTGAGTATTTTGCCAGTAGGTGTTTTGGATTTTTCCGCTGCATCCGCCGACTTTGCGCCCGCGAATCCCGCCGTCAAAGCCGCCGCCGCAGCCGCGGTATCCCGTATGAATTCTCGACGTGTTTTATTATCAGCCATAACAGTTTCCTCCTGTTTTTAGCAATATAATATACAGGAAATAGTATAGCAAAGTCATCGGAGGGATGCAAGTATTGTGATTGGGATTGGAAATATTACCGTCGGTGACGGTATTTGTCTGTTTGGGACATATTATTTAGTATTTCCCGGCCAATTGCTATTTGCAATTTTAGTTTTCAACTTTTATAATTGTCAGTGCCGAAAGATAAATTATATATAATCAATCGTAATGCGGGCGTAGCATAGTGGTAATGCACCGGCCTTCCAAGCCGGCTACGTGGGTTCGATCCCCATCGCCCGCTTTTTTTGTAACTGCATTTGATGGGAAAAGTTCAAATCCTTGTTTTGAGGGGGATTTATCCTGCATTTTTGTCGGGACACTATTTAGTGGGGATTCTATTCTTTATGGCGAAAGCATGGGTGCGGAGCGGAGGGAACCGGCCTCGGAATGGACTGAGCCTCCAATTCCGTCATCCCCAGCGTCATGGAAGGATCCGGCCAACAAATCAATAACAAAGAATATTGTGGAAAATCCAGGTCAATACACTATAATTGACTGAAAATGGTTTGCGGAGATTTAAAGTGACCAAATACCAATTCAAAAGGAGACCTTAAAATGTACTGCCCAAAATGTGGAACACAAAATCCCGATGTCGCCCTGGTGTGCAGCTCTTGCAGCGCCGTTCTGACACCCACTGTGGCCCAGCAGCCGATTAGCCCAGCCAAAACAAGCGGAATGGCCATCGCTTCACTCATACTTGCGATTCTAAGCCCCTTTACCTGCTTTATCACGGCCATACCGGCAATAATTATGGGTATTGTGGTTTTAGTAAAAATTTCCCAAAGCCGTGGTCAACTGAAAGGCACCGGTCTTGCAATCTCAGCAATAGCCTTGCCTGTAGTCCTGGTAGTCCTGGTGCCGGTTGTCGCGTGTTTGATGGGAATGTTGATGCCGGCACTGGCCCGGACCAGACAAATCGCCTTCCGAATGGTCTGCGGCCAAAACATGTCCGGCCTCGGCAAGGCCATGCTTATATACGCCAACGACTACGATGATAAATTCCCGAAGCAAACAGAATGGTGCGATTTACTGATGAAGTATACAGAGGTTCCTCTTGCAGGATTCCGCTGTAGAGGAGCGTTGGAGGGTCCCTGTAATTACGCCATGAATAAAAACCTGGAAAACTTCGATAAAGGCGATACCCCACCGGATATGGTGGCCCTCTTCGAGACCCACCCCGGCTGGAACCAGGTCGGCGGACCGGAGATTCTCACCACAGACAACCATCAGGGCGAAGGCTGTAACGTGCTCTTCGCCGATAACCACGTCGAATTCGTAAAAACAAAAGACCTCAAAAAGTTAAAGTGGTAAATACAAAATAACCAAAACTTCACTGAGCCCAAACATATAAACTATACGGGTAAGTCGTGAAAAATGATTCGGCTGAAAAGTCAGTTAAAAAGCCAAAGACCAGCCGACTGGCCATAGCATCACTTGTCCTCGCAATTTTAAGCATACTCTTTCCACCCATCGCCATAATCGCAATAATACTCGCTATCGGTGGCATCTTAAAAATCAGAAAAAATATCGGACGGTTAAAGGGCACACGCTACATCACCGGTGCAATGATAGCTTCTGCTCTTTCCATAGTTCTTTGGATGATGGCGTTTATGGTATGGAGCATGGATGCCGACCCGATACCCAACGATTATACAATAGCAGATTTCCGCTCCGCCCCAACGGAATGTAATCTCTCATATAAGCTTCTCAAGTCTCTGGCTGACAAAGAAGATTACGACAGCAACGATGCACCTGCCATAGGACTATTTGAACAGGATATTACCGTAATCAACGAACTTAAAGAAATCTTCAAGGAAGATGATTGGGCCAAAATCCCTCCGGCAGTTAAAGAAAATGAGGCTAACATAATCAAGGCTTGGAAAAATGCCAAAAAGGGCAGAGAAATCATTAAGGAACTGAATACATTCGGTGAAATTGCCGACCTGACTGATCCAAACATCCCTGCTCAATTCAAATTATCGTACAGAATTACTGTTAATTTAATGCGTTTAAGCCGTCTTTATTATGCATATATATATCTGCAATGCGACCAAAATAATATCCATAACGCAGTAACCGGATTGATTGAAATTGACACAGTCTGTAGAAAGCTCTGTTCAAATGCTCGATCCCTCATCGCAAAATTAGTCTGCACCACTGTCTTGAACGCAAACATACAAACAGCAAACTTCATAGCAAATAATCCACATTGTCCCCGAGAATCACTGAAGTTTTTATCTGAACACTTCAAACCACTTACAGACGAGCAATTCTCCTTGCGAAATCCATTTATTTATGAATATCTTTTCTCCAAGCAAGATGCCCGCCTCTTAGAAACAACTGGATGCACAAAGTTTCTATTTAAACGAAACTCAATCCTTCGAGTCTACAGAAATTTCTATGACCACCAGATTAATTTCGTGAGTAATTCACCGGAAACAACAAAGCGGCGCTTATCGGTCTGGCCCTCAAAATACCTGGATTGGCTGCCTGTCTCAATTGGCTCACAAGGTCACTTGCCATGGTATTACAAATGTTACAATCCCATGGGTTCAATGTTCATTTTATACCTGGCATACCCTCGGATTTGGCGGTGTGAACTAGAAGTTACCACAAACATTCCAATCCGGTCAGACCTGTTTCAAGTGGTCTTAAACAAAAGACTCGGCAAAGACATAAATATGAAAGCCCGTGCCTACAGCGATGAGTATATTATTGATGTTGAGAACAAAAAGATTTTCAATCCCGGGCCGGACGGACAGCCTCATACCGAGGATGATATCAAACTTATCATCAATCCCGAGGTTCTGGGTTTTTCAGATTAGCCATTTAGGAGCAAACCTGTAGAGGTCCCCCCATATAAAATCAATGTATTTTTCGTCTATGCTCTTTTTTGAAAGGGTTTATATGAATAAATGTACCCTAAGGGCTAATCCTCAGCGATAATTTCTATGCCGCAGATAATTGTTTCGAAATCATCGGCTGTCGCTTTTAGGGAGACTGTAAGTGTGTCGGAGATATTGATTTGCGTGAACTCTTTCATCAGGCCGACATCAGGGGATTGGATTTCTTTTATGATATCGAAGTCTTCGAGAACGGTTTTGCCCTGTAGTGCGACGTCGAAGAGTCGCCGACCCGGTTGTATGTTATCAGGCTCGATAAAATGCAGACGCACGGTGTACGGTTTGGCCTCCTTATTATGTCCACTACCGGAAACCATTTTCACAGAAACAGATGTAATTCCTCTGGCGCCGGAGGCCTCCACCCATTTAAGATTGCCGTCCTTCAGGAGCGCCGAATGCCGCCTGAACCACGTCGGCTTTTTCGGTTGTATCGTGACATCCAGGGCCGGCGATTTACCCCCAAGGCTCGGATAGTCGAGCCAGAGTGTTCCGTTGTCGGCTTTTCTGTCGCCCGGTGCACCGAAATTGATCCCGACCCTTTTTACCACGGCTTTGCTCTTTTCAATACTGTTGAAGGTCCAGGTCTCGACCTCCGGCATCTCTATCATCGCCAGAGAGGTTTGATTTTGATAACTGCACGTACAGGTTCTTGTATAGTCAGGGGCGTTTAGGACTCCGTTTGCCACTATGAGATTCGAGGTACATCCGGACTTGAATCCTCCGAAGTTTCCCGTGCCGCTATCGCCGGCAAGATCAAGGTATCCGGCGGCAGCCGAACGGAACGTCAGCATATTCTCGCTGGCCATAGGTGTGTCGCAACCGTAATTTCGAGAATACTGCCAGCGGACCAGTTCACCGGTCAGAGGATGTTTGCGCATTTGCTGCAGTCCTGTCAGGAGGCTGTAGGCACTTTCCTGGGTAATGATTCTATCGCCGGCCAATATGCAGGGGCCGTTGTAGTCAATCTTTTTGTCCCAGATGACCTTGCCGCTCTGGCCGTGATACGTTGCCATTCTGTCACCGGGCTCCCAAACCATATCGCGAGACTTCCGGTATGCCTGCAGGAGTATATCATACTGCGCCGAATACCCTAACCAGCTCCCGAAGACATCCTCTGTGTTTTCCCAGATAGTGTCACCGCTACCAGCTTCCAGGGCCAGCAGCCGATAGCGAGGACCGAGGTCAATGCGGCGATCGCCTGCTATTTTCCTTATGTACGGAGGGATACCATCAAGACAAAAGATTTTATCATTCCCGGCAACAATCCCATTATGGAGGAATCCGTGGCGGGCATCGATTGTCCAGAGAACTCGGCCGGTGTGACGATTCATCACCACTAATTGTTTACTGGCGCTCTTATCCAGGAAAGAGAACTGCTTTCTTACGCCCTTGTCGTTTTGTTCAAACAATCCTGAATACCGGACAAAATCCAGGCCGCCAATCAAATAATCTTTGAAGACACCGATGTAGGCCCAATCCTTCGGCTGTTCACCATTCCGCACCGGCAAAGACAAGGTCCTAATGCTCTCTCCCGTTGCCGCGTTCAGGACATGGCATTGGGCCCCTTCGAGGACGTATACGTGTTCTTTGGCGGCGACAAAGTTGGTCCCGCGTACGTTCGCCCCGGGGATGTGCAGTTGATTATAACTGAGGTCCCGGAAATCGTGTTTGTAGGAGCTGTCGTAATAAACGCCGAAAGTGTTCACGTTCTTAAGGGTCTTCTTCCACAAGGTCCTGCCCGTGTAGACATCCCGTGCACTGATG
>JAOUFU010000492.1 GCA_029858035.1 Phycisphaerae bacterium | reverse complement strand
CCTCTGCATTATGAAGAGACCCGGTATGATTTAATTTACAGGTTCAATTTTCAGCCTGAACCGAATTGGCGGACGAGTCCCATTGTTTTTGATCATGGCATAGTAATTGAATCGGGCGAAGACTTTGACAAGTGGGTTCTGGGCGCTATGGCAGAACTCAGTGATAGCGGCGTACCACCACAGGACCTCACATACGAGGGTGTCCTGGCCCTATCGAAGCAGATAGCCGGTGAGCTGACCAAACGGTAGAATTTGGACAATGCAATAAAACTAACATTTCAAGGCAATACACACAGACCCGGGAGAAAGGAAATAATCTGTAACGGACTATGAAAAAGTGACATGATAGTCCTCCTTCGATGGAGGGCGCAAACAGGCCGGGCTGTTTTGGTCCGGCCTTTTATTTCATTATTCAGAAAAGTTACTTGATGTCGGAATGGTAACTTTGCAGTGACCTTATGAGGCCGTCACCATTTCGGCTGGCGGCGATTCCCTTTGCGGCGGCGGCGGCAGCGGCTGTCGTGGTAATATATGGCACCTTATACTTGATAGCCGCTTTACGGATATAGGAATCATCATGCTTACTTAGTTTGCCGCTGGGCGTATTTATAATGAGCTGGATCTCTCCATTCTTAATCGCATCCACAATGTTGGGTCTGCCTTCGTGCATTTTGAGGATGTGTTCGGTTTCAACCCCATTTTTTGCCAACAAGTTGTGTGTTCCGTTTGTTGTTAATATTTTGAAGCCGAGTTTCTGGAATTCTTTTGAGATTTCCACGGCAGAAGCCTTGTCTGAGTCGGTAACAGTTATCAGGACAGCACCTTCGGAGGGTAACTTTTGTTTTGCGGCCTGCTGGGATTTGAAAAAGGCAAGGTCGAAAGAATCAGCCAGCCCCAGCACTTCGCCGGTCGAGCGCATCTCCGGCCCGAGAAGCGGGTCGACTTCCGGAAACATATTGAACGGGAAGACGGATTCTTTTACGCCAAAGTGTGGGATTGAACGCGGCTTTAAGTTCAGGTCGGAAAGTTTCTTGCCGAGCATAAGCTGGGTTGCCGCCCGGGCCATTGAAAGACCACAGACCTTTGAGACCAGCGGTACGGTTCGTGAGGCACGCGGATTGGCCTCAAGAACATAGACCTTATCGTTGGCTATTGCATACTGCATATTCATCAGGCCGACGACGTTTAATTCCGTTGCGATCTTTCTGGTATATTCGTAAATAGTGTCAAGATGCTTTTGAGGTATGCTGACAGGCGGAATAACACACGCCGAGTCTCCGGAATGTATGCCGGCCAACTCGATGTGCTCCATAACCGCCGGCACGAAGGCATCTGTTCCGTCAGCGATGGCATCGGCCTCAGCTTCTATGGCGTTTTCCAGGAATTTGTCAATCAGGATAGGACGTTCAGGCGTTACCTCCACTGCGGCAGCGACATAGTGTTTGAGCATTTCTTCGTCGTGGACCACTTCCATGCCACGGCCACCGAGGACATAGGACGGTCTTACCATTAGGGGATAGCCGATTCTTTCCGCGATTTGAAGTGCTTCGTCAAGGTTGCTCGCCATACCGGATTCGGCCATAGGTATTTTTAGCTTCTCCATCATCGCCCGGAAACGGTCACGGTCCTCAGCTAAATCTATTGTTTCAGGGGATGTCCCGATAATTTTGACGCCGGCCTGGGCAAGCTCGTTTGCAATATTCAGCGGAGTTTGTCCACCAAACTGGACAATGGCCCCTTCGGGCTTTTCCTTCTCATAGATGCTCAGGACGTCCTCAACAGTGAGCGGCTCAAAGTAAAGCTTGTCTGATGTATCGTAGTCCGTAGAGACTGTTTCCGGGTTGCAGTTGACCATAATGGACTCATATCCTTCGTCGCGGAGGGTAAATGCCGCGTGGACGCAGCAATAGTCAAACTCGATTCCCTGGCCGATACGATTGGGTCCACCACCCAAAACCATTATCTTCCGATTTTTGCTGACCCCTACTTTATCCGGGGCATTATAGGTGGAGAAATAATAGGCGGCATCTTCTACGCCGCTGACAGGAACAGGCTCCCATGCCTCGATAACATCTAATGAAATGCGGCGCTGCCTGATTTTACTCTCCGGCACACCAAGCAGTTTCGAGAGGTATCGGTCGGCAAAGCCATCCTTCTTGGCCTGAATGAAAAGTTTATCGGGAAGCTGCTTGCCCTTGTATTTCAGTATTTTTTCTTCGAGCTGGACAAGCTCCAACATTTGCTTGATGAACCAGCGCTTGATGTGCGTTTTCTCGAAAAGAACATCGATGTCGGCACCTTTACGCAGCGCCTCATACATAAGAAACTGGCGCTCACTTGAGGGGTGACTTAAACGGTTCATCAATTCTTCAAGAGGTAGGTCGTGAAAGTTTTTGGCGAATCCGAGACCATGACGGCCAATCTCGAGAGAGCGGATAGCTTTTTGGAAGGCCTCCTTGTAATTTTTGCCGATGCTCATCACCTCGCCGACGGCACGCATCTGTGTGCCGAGCTTGTCTTCAACACCTTTGAACTTTTCAAAGGCCCATCGCGAGAACTTGACCACGACGTAATCGCCGGATGGCGTATATTTTTCGAGCGTGCCGTCCCTCCAGTAGGGTATCTCATCGAGCGTAAGGCCTCCAGCCAATAATGAAGAAACGAGGGCTATTGGAAAACCGGTGGCTTTCGAGGCAAGAGCCGATGAACGCGATGTCCTGGGATTGATTTCGATTACGACGACCCGGCCGGTATCCGGGTCGTGGGCAAACTGGATGTTAGTACCGCCGATGACCTCGATGGCATCAACAATATCGTAAGAGTATTTTTGCAGTCTTTTCTGGAGTTCCGGGGCAATTGTCAGCATAGGAGCGGTACAGTATGAATCCCCTGTGTGTACGCCCATTGCATCTACGTTTTCGATAAAGCAGACGGTAATCATCTGGCTTTTAGCATCGCGGACCACTTCCAACTCCAATTCTTCCCACCCGATAACAGATTCCTCGACGAGGATCTGATTTACAAGACTTACGGAAAGGCCCCGAGCGGCCACGGTACGCAGCTCTTCGACATTGAACACTGCTCCGCCCCCGGTGCCGCCCATAGTGTATGCGGGACGGATTATGACCGGATATCCAATTTCATCAGCGATTTTTTCTGCTTCCTCCACGCTAAAGGCCAACTCGCTTATAGGCATCTCTATACCCAGTCGGTTCATTGTATCTTTGAATGCACCGCGGTCCTCACCCCTTTTTATTGCATCTACCTGAACGCCGATGATTTTGACCCCATATTTATCCAGTACACCTGCATTGGCAAGTTCAGAAGATAAGTTAAGTCCGCTTTGGCCCCCAAGATTCGGCAGCAGGGC
>JAOUFU010000491.1 GCA_029858035.1 Phycisphaerae bacterium | reverse complement strand
ATGGTCACGAGGCGAAAAGATAGAAGAATGAAAATATAGGAGTTATTTTTTGGGGGACGTCCCCAGATACCCAAATACTACGAATACACATCCTCCTGAGCCACACCAAAATTTTATTTACCGTTTCGTTCTTTATCTCTTTATAATATCCTCTAACTTCTAAATATTCTAAATTCGGATCCGTATCAGAAAATAGTATTGAGTAAATTGTAAATCGGGGTTTCCTCGGTGGCCGGTTAGAGTCATTTCTGAAGTCGGACTTTATCGGCTATTTCACCGTATACCCGCGGCCATCGAGACAGGCGCTCATCGCCCGTTGATAGTCCGCGCGCCTCTTGATATTCTGAGTTTCGGGCGTGCTTTCGGGCGGCTGCGTCGGGTCGAAGCCTGTCTGGTCCTTGGCCCAGCGGTGGCACTCATAGCGATCATCCGCCTGTTTCTGCTCGCTCTGGCCCAACCGGGGGTAGATGAACATCTGGTCAGCCGACGGCGGCGCCTCGCTGACTTCCTTATTCGGCGGCTCAACAACGACATAGCCATCCCCTCTATGCGCGTAATAGACTTCGTTGGCATAGTAGTAAGGTACGCCGCCCACCCATATTGTAGTGAAATAGGGAGGCAGGAAGGGAACGAAAAGACCTACCGGAGGCAGGACGATGGCGAAGCGCGGCCCCTGCGGGCGGAACCAGACGCCTCCGGAGAAGTAGAATCGTGTGCCGCCGTGAACCACCACCCGGTGGTTGTGGGGCAATGCTCTGATCACCTGGCCGTGGGCCGGGTAATAACGGTCATGGTGATGACGCGAATCCTTGAATTCGCGTTGGCGGGACCCGCGATCAGCCGCTTGCGCCGCCCGCGTCAATCCGGATAGTATCATGCCCGATAACAGGGTGAGTATCAGCCCCAATACGAGGTACCGGTTTGTTTTGTGAATATTGTTCATGGTTATTGCCTCCGTACAATCAGCTATGAATTTTCGCTACAGTTTCTTGGTATACCTTACCGCACGCTGTAGTCGCGCCCTTCCATGCAGGCGGACATCGCCCTCCGGAAGCGTGACGAATTCGCTTCCAGGCGGGCGTTGTTGGCACGGTCTTGCGCGGCATAGGCCTCCTCCTGCTGGCGAGCGGATTCCATTCTCGCCGAATCCGATACTGCGCCGGCTATAGCCCCCCCGGATGCGCCGATCATGGCGCCCCTCATGGCATGCCTCGGTCCGCCGAGCAGCGCGCCCAGCACGGCACCAGCTATCGCCAGAGTGGCGGTATCATGCCCCGGCGGAGGCATCGGCACTACCCGCACGCGCTGATCCTTCGGGATCGCTGACTGACCCGGATCGAATCCGGTCTGCTTTACAGCCCAGTTGTAGCATTCGTAATGGTCGCGGGACTGCTGCTCGTTCGTCTGACCTGCTTTCGGGTAAAAATAGAGCTGAGTGAGGGGGATCTTAGGAGTCTCGACAGCAACTTCGGGCTCTGGTCCTGAAGCAGTACGATAAGGCGCGTGATAACATGCCGACAACAAAAAGACGGCCAGAAAAAGCAAAAGCCAAAAGCAATTTCTTGACACCCACTGCGTTGGAAGATATACGACTGTCTTTTCCTTGTATCTTGAGATCATCATTTTCGTCCTCCTTCGTCACTGAACCCCACATAAACCATTAGCAGAAACAAGACGGCACCAGCCTTAATTGTAATTATACTTCTTTCTCCTCTTTTTGTCACTTTTTAGCCCGCTTTATGCGAAAGGGACGGAAAATTATATGCCACTACTATCATGTCGCTACGGAACACATCGAGATAACGGTAATCGTTGTCTTCACGGGAGATTAGGAAAATTATTCCGGGGGGAGAATCTGGCGAACCAGGACATGATCATCGGCCAGTACAATACCATAAGGGCCCACTATTGGTTGCCTATTGCCTATATCATTCATTTGAGTTGTAAAGGTGTTTTTGGCACCTTCTTCCTTCTGACCCCGAGACCAACTGATCAGCTGCAATATACTCTCGTCGTAATATCAGGGGATATACCTCCCCTTCCGGACCTGTGCTAAAGAAAGGGCTGTGTCAATCGAAACATGGTTCGAAAGACACGACCCTTTTAAAAAATCTTAGCAGACTGTCGGATCAGAGATGCTGGTATGGTACCAGTGGCCTGCTTTAGTCTGTCTTTTTATTGATTTACCTGGCCTTACCTCCACAGTAGCAGTTGCATTCGTAGCACTCTGTATTTTCGATGCATTGGCAATAGCAAGGTTGTCCATTTTCATTAGTGGCAGAAAGAGTAACAGTATTAGTCCCAGCCTTGGGTACATTCGGATGCCAAGTATATGTTACGTCTCCGTATGTGATGCTAAATGCTATGTTCTTTTTCATTCCATTGGGAAAAGTGACCACGTAGGCATAGACAGTCACCGAGTAACCCACGTTGAGAAAGATTCCTATTGTTTCTAATTCTAATTCACTAAATGGTATATCGTAGAAAGTGTATAAAACACCGGTTTCTGCAGATTTAACGTCAATTGAGCCATATGCAGTAGAGCTCGTACCAATCCTTTCGATAGTTCCGGTCACGGTAATTTCTTGTGCCCAAACAGCCTGTATGGCAACGAGACTCATAACAATTGCCAAAAGCACAAACATGGTCCTCATACATCTTTTCATGTTAAACCTCCCTTAATTGAATTATTTTCTTCTGTCTTGTACTTCATGTAGCCATTACCTGACATTAATACAACTTTTTTTCGGCCTTCCGTCCAGTGCTTCACCTCCTTTCGGTTTTATTTTCATATGATGAAAAGAGCAAGAAAAATGCCAGCAAGAAATATAGTTATAACTCATTGCGAAATATAAGTAATTTTACAGATTGCAAATATTAAACCATTTAGACCTGTTATTAAAAATGCAAATGCTGCACTTTAGTCGGCAAAATTTGCATTATTTTTATATTCTAGGGAGAAGTAGGGGACGTAACTCCGATATTTCCGTTGACATAATCGCAAGGTTCTGAAAATTTGTTCTTTATGCCGCGAGGACCGAGATTAGGCTCTGAAGGGGCTCTGCACCATGTCATGGTAAGGGGGCTGGAAAGAAGGGAGGTCTTCTTAGCGGAGGCCGATCGAAAAGATCTGCTTAGGCGTTCCTCGGAAGTATCTTAAAGTAATCGTTGCTCGACAAGCGCAGGTTGTAAGGAAAAAAATAAGCCAGCCAACGCCCCCCGAGCGGCTTAGGGATTATCGAACTGGCCTACGTCCAGCCATTCGGCCAGCATGGAGGCGTGGTCGGGCTCAAGGTAGAGGGTGGAATAGAGGAACACCCGGGAGGTTGATGTCGTAGTCGTTAGGATATCGCGGTATTCTTCTTCCGTTT
>JAOUFU010000490.1 GCA_029858035.1 Phycisphaerae bacterium | reverse complement strand
ATAGAGCCGTCTAATATTAAAAGGAGCATAACCATGTTACTGAAATCCTATACCAAGGAAATTTTCAATAACGAATGCATGCCAAGTGCCATGAGTGTGCAGTGTTTTGCATTTCTGGACGAGGATATTAGCGAAGCCCTCCCTTATTTGAACGCTTTCTTAGGTAGGCATACCTACATCCAAGATCCTCCGTCCGTAACCTTTAAAGTTCAAGGCAAGCTGATCACGGTTCATTCCAAAAAAATCGCCATCAATGCCCTCAAGGACGAAGAAGAGGCGACAAAGATTATAGAATGGCTCAAAAGGGAAATTAATGCAGTTTGGGAAAATCGGGGAGAGATCGAACCGAGCTATGAGTCGGCACCTATTCCCAAGGTTTTCGAGATACTCAAACTCTTGCCCAAAACCAACTGCAGAGAATGCGGTCAAACCACCTGCATGGTCTTTGCCTCAATGATGGCAGAGGGCGCAAAAGGCGCTGAGGACTGTCCTCCGTTGGATGATTCTAACAGTAAAAAATTGTATGAATATATGAGGCAGTTTCGTTTCGATTTTTAAATGTATAGGACAAAAGCACAGCACACATGCATTATTTAAATTAACCCCAAAATTTTATAGAGGAGATGTCGCATGAGTAATTTAGATCAGAAAATGATAGTAAAAGTCGATACAACCAAGGCCAGTTGTCCTATAGGCGAAATCATTGGCAAAAAGAATATCAGCGAATCGAAGATTCCGGTTCTATCCTGTGAGGGGGCCTGTATTCGAGGCGAAATTGCCCGACTCGCAGCCAGAAATGTTTCCAAAGAACAGGGCTATGGTCGAGGTTGTCATGGTGAATTGATTGCGGTTCCGGAATCAGCTATTGCCCAATGGATAAAGAGTGCTGAAAAGGTTGTATTAATTGATGGGTGTTTTCTTCGATGTCATGGTCGTATCATTGAAAACATTCTTGACAATAAGAAACTGATTCAATTCGATGCCTTGTCACATTATAAAAAATACAACGATATTTTCGATTATGATGATGTGCCGGAAGAGGAGAGAAAAGAAGTTGCTCAATCCGTGGCCGATTGGGTCATGGACAGTCTGAATAACCCCTCAGCCGGCAGTGCGTCCCCATGTGCTACATCAGATGATAAAAGCAGTGGATGTTGCGGATAAGGCAATGGGGTATACATCTGAACTCTGGAACCCTGAACCTGTGAACGCTTATGTTTTTTTTAAGGAGACTCCTATGAAAAAATCGACGGTATTTGAAGAAACATACAATAAATACCTGTCGCACATCAGCGATATCGATCTATTGCCCCGTGCTGAAAGACTCGGCGCCGAACTCGCAGGAGATGCACTCATCATCCCTTATTATGAGAAACCGTTTCGGATTTCAATAGACGGGGTTTTTGATGAAACCGGGAAGCGAGCCAATTTTGCGATCAGCGTGGTGCTTTTCCAGTACGTCTTTTCCTGCCCTGCCGACATTCCCATTGCCGGTGATTGGGTGACTTACC
Organism: Phycisphaerae bacterium; assembly: GCA_029858035.1. Classification (GTDB taxonomy): domain Bacteria; phylum Planctomycetota; class Phycisphaerae; order Sedimentisphaerales; family Anaerobacaceae; genus CS2-K091. The sequence continues at coordinate 1,861 of JAOUFU010000490.1, read as the reverse complement.
GGCAGTTTAAGGATGCAGGTCCGCTTGCCGGATATTTTATTTCAAATAATAACAAAATTATTGGAACCACATTTGCGGGAAATCCGGAGGCGCTTCAATATGCCTGCAAAAGACTGGGAGGACGGTTGCTTGATGATGATCCAGCCTGGGATCTTTCGGTGGCATTCGATATGTTGCCCCGAATACCGATCCGTCTTCGATTTAACGATAAAGACGATGAGTTCCCGGCTCAGTGCTCCATCCTGTTCCGGCAATCTGCCGAATCCTATATCGATATGGAAAGTCTGGCCATAGGCGGGACCTATCTTACCGGCATGCTGACTAAGGGATAGATGGCGGACGCGGGGCGTTTCAATAATTTTCCCTGGCTAATCGATCCGCCCGTTTCAGTTAACCTAATTGGAGGTAAAAATGGATACAGATAGTGCACAGTTATTTGTTCAAAAAATGCGAGATGACAAAGACTTTAGAGACACAGTACAAGAGATTAGCGATAGAACTGAACTCTGGGAATACATAGAAAACAAAGGCTATGCTTTTGATGAGTGTGACTTGGTTAAAGCTATGGCGGCATGTATGGCAGAGCTTGAAGCTGCTGGTTAAGGATTGAGGAACCCCATAAGATCCAATGATTGCCGAGTGATCAAAGGCATGGAGGTCGAAGGCATAATGAACGTCGTTCCGAAAGTGAGTTTCCCGTTCAATATATCGCTTGTGGTGGAAAGCATAACTTCCGTAAAAGATAAAAATTGAAGCAGGTTTTCAAGGGCGGAGGTAACATGAGAAACGGAAAATTATTGATTGCATGCAAGATTTTTGAACATGAGCTTAATAAAGTACTCTCTCCAGATACGGATGTAACCATACACTGGATCGACGCAGCGCTTCATGCAAATCCTAACCGCATGAAGAAAGAACTGACAGATGCAATAACGGCAGCCGAGAATGATCGAGTGGATGATATCTGTTTTCTGTTCGGAAACGGATGCCACCCGGACATATGGGAGATCACCGAAAGCTGTGGTGCACAACTGCCTTCGGTGAAAAACTGCATCCAAGCGATCATTGGACCTGAAAAAACAAAACAACTGGAAGCAAACCGTACGATGGTGATAACGCCGGGCTGGATTACAGCCTGGCCGGGAATCATGGCGGGGTTGGGTTGGGACGAAGTGGATGTTCGCATAAATCTGGGCCGGTACGATCGGATACTGCTACTTGATCCGGGTATTGTTCCCATCAACGATGAAGAAATACTTGCTTTTTATGATCTGGTTCAGGTTCCCATTGAGATTGAACAAGTGGAACTGACCTATTTTCGTAATTTGATAGAACGGATTCTCCCGAAAGCCGCAGAAAAAAATTTATGCGAAACAACCAAAGTCGATAGTTGAAAGGGGGCTCAAATGGAAATCAAGGTGTTGGGTCCTGGCTGCTCCAAATGCCCGCAGACGGGAAAAGTGGTTAGGGAAGCGGTTGATGAGGCCGGCGTGACTGCCGATGTCGAAAAGGTTGCCGATGTGATGAAGATCGCAGGTTATGGCGTATTCGGCACGCCAGCGGTGGTAGTAGGCGGCGAGGTCAAGTCCGTAGGCAAGGTCCCCAATAAGAAAGATGTTAAATCCTGGTTTAAAAATTAAGGAGGATAAAATGGTTGAGACATATATTGCGAGAGAAAAGGATGTCATGATTCTGGCCTGTTCAGGCGGCTCCAATGTGGGACAGCTGTCTAACCAGGCGGCGGTGGAACTTACTCAGGAAGGGTTCGGAAAGATGTTCTGTCTGGCCGGCATCAGCGGACAACTTTCCGGATTCGTGAAGTCGGCCAAGGATGTGCCCGTGATGGTGGCCATCGACGGCT
>JAOUFU010000489.1 GCA_029858035.1 Phycisphaerae bacterium | reverse complement strand
CCCCAGCCGCTTAATCGGTGAATCGGCGAACTCGGCCTCGAATTCTGCTTCTGTCAAATTCAAAATCCGGCTAAGGTCAAGTCTGGCCCTGTCATTATAGTATTTGAGCTGCTTATTTTTACACACGGGTGCGTTCTCCTGATAAGGACAGGCAAGGACACATTCGTCGCAGCCGAACAGCCGGTCGCCTGTTCTTTCAGCCAAATCGCCACGTATCTGCCCCTTGTATTCAATCGTCAAATAGCTGATGCACTTATTGGCGTCAAATTGACCGTCAACTCTTAAAGCCCCCGTCGGACATGCCTCGATACACTTATTACAACTAAGGCAGCCATCTGCTGTCGGCTCGTCGGTTTGCAGTTCCAGGCTCGTTATGATTTCGCCTAAAAATATCTGCGGCCCAAGTTCGGGATTGATTAGCGTGTGATTTTTCCCGATAAAACCCAGCCCGGCCCGAACCGCCAATGCCCTCTCAGCCAGCGGTACGGAATCAACACAAATCTTAAACTTATGATTGCCACCGGCTGCCAAACTTATAAAGTCAACCAGTTTGCCAAGCCCTTTTTTTATGAATACGTGATAATCCTCATACCGTGCATAGTTTGCCACTCTCCCCATCGGCCTTCGTCTCTCGTCCCTCGTCCCTCGGTCCGATGGCGGCGTGTAATTTAGCCCGACGCTTATGACTGACTTGGCATCTTCCAGCAGTTTCGCAGGATTTGTACGCTTGTCAAGGTTCCGGTGCATATAGTCCATTCGACCGGCATAACCCAGGGCCAGCCAATCGTTTAAAAATATGAACTGCTCTCTATCTATTGGAGCTGCATCTGTTATACCTACATGGTCGAAACCGAATTCCAGTGCCTTTGCCTTTATGTCTTCAGCCATGCTCATAATGACTGATTATACTCTATCACACCCCGGTGTTTAGGTTTTTTTATGAACCACGGTCTGGGTGGCAGCATCAAGCGCAGCTTGTGGATGGTAATCTAAAATATTGATCAATACTTGTCCTGAGCGGAGTCGAAGGAATCCTTACTCCTTGCTCCTTATTTCTGACTTCTACCTTATCAATCCATTTTTCAATTCTTTTGGTTTGACAATTCCCCGAAGTTATGGTAGGATAATTTCTTACAACCCAGAGTAAATTTCTTTGCTGTTTTGTGCGAGTATAGGCCGTGTGTTGTGGTGATAATCGGCTCAAAAATGAGATATTGGGGGACTGGAGGTAAAAAGGATGGGAATAGCGAGGAGTTCAAGCATGATGGGGAAAATCACTATATTTTTTGTTATCTGCTGTTTGGTCATGGGCAGCTTTGTCGTAAATACTGCTGTGGCCTTGGATGGTTCAGGTACACAGGAAGACCCTTGGCTGATACAGTCATTAGATGATTTCAATGACTTTGCTGCTGATGCGAATTACTGGGATGACTATACGAGGTTGGAGACTGATGTTAATCTGGCCGGCAGAACCTACACCACCGCCGTTATCGCATTGGATACGGACAACACAAACTACACCTTTGAAGGCACTTCATTTTCGGGTATTTTTGATGGTGCAGGCCATAGAGTAAATAATTTAACGATTGATGATGGAGGAGTGGGTAATGACTACCTTGGTCTTTTTGGATATACAGAAAATGGGCAAATTGAAAATCTTGTCTTAGAAAATGTAGTCATTATAACCGGAGATAACAGTCACCGTGTTGGCGGATTGGTTGGAAATAACGACACAACGGCTGTTACCAATTGTCATTTGATCGGAGAGATCGGTACAGGAAGATATTCGGGCAGGATCGGCGGTTTGATAGGACGTAACATTGATGGGGAAATAGTCGGCTGTCACACTGAGCATGATATAAATGTAGAAACGAATAATTTCGAAATTGGGGGATTAATCGGCGGAAATGTAGGAGGCTTAATCTCTAACTGCTATACGACCGGGGCGGTTTCCGGAAACGGTAAGACTTACGAACTCGGTGGTTTGATAGGGCGTTGTAATGACGGTACGATTACCGATTGCTATACAACTGGAAATGTAAATGGATATGGGCAGCTTGGCGGTTTAGTCGGACATAATGTAGACAATATTGTTACTAATTGTTATGCAACAGGTACATTAACCGGAGGAGACTATGGCATCGTTGGCGGCTTAATTGGAGAGAATGCGTATGCTCAAATAAATAATTGTTATGCCGTGGGAGAAATTATTGGAGAACATTACTCTTACGGACTTGGCGGTTTGATAGGATATAACAACGGAAGTGCCGGTGGTGGTACCGTTATGAATTGTTTTGCAATCGGCACAGTTACAGGGGGAGATTTTTCTGAATATTTGGGAGGTTTAATCGGAGATAATGTTTATGCGACAACGATTAATTCTTATGCAACTGGAGCAGTTATAAGCGGAGATAGCTCTGGTTTGATAGGCGGACTAGTTGGAGAGAACCATTATTCTAATATTAACGATTGTTATACAAAAGCATCCGTTGTCAGTGGCGATAATTCCGACTCAATTGGTGGCTTAGTTGGATATAATAGTTATTCTATTAATCGGGAAATTGGCGTCATCAGAAACTGCTATGCAATTGGTGAGGTTCTTGTAGGCAATAATTCACAAAATCTCGGGGGTTTTGCAGGTTATAGCAACAATATTGAACATATAAATGGTGTCTGGAACATTGAAACATCAGGTCTTGATGACGGGGTTGGTAACCTAGAGCCAGATCCGAATGGAATAGAAGGAAAAACCTCAAGTGAAATGAAACAGCAGTCCACCTTCTCCAATTGGGATTTCATCAACGTATGGAACATAGGAGAGAACCAGACCTATCCCTACCTTCGAACAGCATCTGCTGGAGATATTAACAAGGACCATATAACCAACTTCCTCGACCTGAACATCCTATGCAATCAATGGATGCAAGAGCAATAGGGGGCAGGAAATGGCTTGAGAACCTCTGCGATCTCTGTGCCAACAATCTGTACAATCTTTGGTCAGAAATCTGTGAAATCCGGGTTTAAAATTTTTAAAAAATGTTTGATTCTTATTGAACATTTCGGGGAAGTTTGGTATAATACATACAGCCATAGAAATGGCAGTTTAGCGGAGAACCGCAATAGTGGGGCCGTGGCCCACGTATCCCTGCATGCAGTAGCTTGCCCCAGCAAGTTTTAGGCAGGGGGCAGGGAGCCATTTAAAACAGTCAAAAGGCATTATTTTGAATCATAAAAGCCAAGTTTTGAAACATTTATATTTTGTTTACCCCGTGAGATAGCGAAGCGTTATCTAACTGGGGGGTGTATTAATGACAAATAAACACCTATTTTGCCAGCCTGCATATTCTTATGCGGGCCATCCTGATGGCCCAGAGGACGCCGGCCGCAGGCTTTG
>JAOUFU010000488.1 GCA_029858035.1 Phycisphaerae bacterium | reverse complement strand
AGCCAATCAGCGCAGATTCTCACTGAGCAATTCGGTTCGCTCGACGCCCTTATGTCAGCAGGGCAGGAGGAACTTGCGGAAATAGACCAAATCGGCCCGACTATGGCGGAAAGCGTCTATGAATACTTTCGCAATTCCCGGAACCGGATGGTTATCGACCAGTTATTGGCCGCAGGGGTAAAACCAAAGCAGCCTCAGATGAAGCGCTCGGACAAGCTGGCAGGAAAAACAATTGTCGTTACGGGCACTTTGGCCAATTTCAGCCGGCAACAGGCAGAGCAGATGATTAGGCAGGCAGGCGGAAAGGCGTCCTCCAGCGTGAGTAAGAAAACCGATTTCGTATTGGCCGGCAAAGAGGCGGGAAGCAAGCTCGATAAGGCGCAGAAGCTGGGAGTCAAAGTGATAAACGAAAATCAATTTCTCGATATGATTGGAAAGGCGCCGTCATAAATGGCTGACCAGGACAGGAAATATATGGAGGCGGCGTTGAAGTTGGCTCGGCGAGGCATCGGTTCGGTTGAGCCGAACCCCGCGGTCGGGGCGGTTTTAGTAAAGGCAAATCAGGTTGTTGGCAAGGGCTGGCACAAAAAGTTCGGCGGCCCCCACGCCGAGATTAACGCCCTCCAGGATTGCAAAAAACTGGGCTTTAATCCGAAGGCCGCTGCGATGTATGTTACTCTTGAGCCATGCTGCCATCAGGCAAAGACCGGGCCCTGCACAGAAGCAATAATCGCTGCCGGGGTGGTAAAGGTTGTCGTAGCCGCGATTGACCCATCGGAGCACGCCAACGGCAAAGGCGTCGAAAGGCTGCGCAATGCAGGAATCGAGGTAGAGACCGGCGTCTGTGAGGCGCAAGCGCGTCTGTTAAATGCGCCTTTTTTCAAATTTGCTGCAACCGGCAAGACCTGGGTGATATTGAAGTGGGCACAAAGCATAGATGGGAAAGTCGCTTATGCCCATACAACCCCCCGGCGACAATGGATTTCAGGCGAACAGAGCAGAAAAGACGTGCACAAGCTGCGCCGTCGCGTGCAGGCGATATTGGTGGGTATCAATACTGTCATCGCGGATGATCCGCTATTGACAGCCCGCCCGAGCAAAGGCAAAAATGCCGCCAGGATTGTTCTCGACGGCAATTTAAGGATTCCTTTGGATTGCAAACTGCTGGCTACCGCAAAAAAAGTCCCTGTGCTAATCTTAACGAGTCAACAGGCGCTCCGGGAAAATCCCCAAATTGTGGAGAAAATAACCCAAAAGGGGGCTGAAGTGCTCGCTTACTCGGAAGAAGAAGCCCGTTCAAATCTGCATTTTCTCACTTGTGAATTAGCTAAACGTGATATTGTTCAATTACTTGTCGAAGGCGGGCCGACAGTAATAGCCTCATTTCTAAAAGAGCAGCTCGCCGACCAAATTGTTATTTATATCTCGCCAAAGATACTCGGCGGCTCCGGCAGCATCGGGATAACCGAGCCAATGGCGGCCTTGACCGAAGCTGTCGGCTTGCATCACGTTGAAATTGAGCGTTTCGGCGATGATGTTCGCCTGACCGGCTTATCGAAGAAAACGCTTGAAGAAATTTCAATATGCCCCTGAAAAATACCATCCTGATTTATTGAATTACCGAATACGGCAAATGGACAAAAGAGAAGTAGTTAAGCTGGCGATTGAGGGCAAAAAGGTCCCCTATGTACCGTGGCACTGCGGCTTTACTGTGGAGGCTGCTGATAAGTTACGAAAGCACTTCGGCCGGGAGGATTTGGACGCAGTTTTAGATAATCATTTTGTCAAGCTCGGCAGTGATATCGGTTTTTTCACGGCTCTTGGCAATGATAGGTTCCAGGATGTCTTCGGGGTTGTATGGGACCGCACTGTGGACAAGGACATAGGCAATGTTGAGGGGCTTCTTCTGCCTGAGCCAACGCTTGAGCGATATGAGTTTCCCAATCCGCTCGACGAACGTTTTTTTAAGGACATTCCAGAGAAGATATCCAGGTACAGCGATTGTTTGCGGGTTTTTAAGATTGGTTTTTCACTTTACGAGCGGGCCTGGACGCTTCGCGGGATGCAAAACCTGCTGATGGATTTCCTGGACAATCCCGGTTTTGTGCGTGATCTTCTGCGAACGATAGCCGACCACAATATCGCCCAGGTCAACCATGCCTTGAAATATGATATAGATGCGGTTTATTTCGGCGATGACTGGGGCCAGCAGACGGGCTTGCAGATGGGGCCGGGCCTTTGGCGCCGGTTTATTTACCCGGAGTTGAAGCGGATGTACGCGGTGGTTCGCCGGGCCGGCAAGTGCGTTATTATTCATTCGTGCGGCAAGGTCGATGAGCTTTTTGATGATTTGATTGGAATCGGCCTCAATTGCTTCAATCCGTTTCAGCCCGAGGTTATGGATGTATTTGACCTTATGAAAACATACAAGGGCCGGCTTGCGTTTCACGGCGGCCTGTCCACTCAGCAGACCCTGCCCTACGGCTCAGTTGAGGATGTCAGGGGCGAAACACTTAGACTGTTGGAAGCAGGCAGGGATGGTGGTTATGTCTTTGCCCCGTCTCACGCCGTTGAAGGTGATGTCCCCCTTGAAAATATGCTCGCATTTATAGAAGTGCTCCATGCCCAGAGCGGGTACGAAGGACGATGATTGTGTATTGGTAACAGGTTTCCTCTCCTTCATGCCTCATATATAGTATCTTCCGAAAATCTCCGATTACGTCCGAAAACACTTTTCTACAAGGCCGATTTTGCCCTTTATGCCCTTCTTTGGCAGCCAGGGCCGGATCTAATAACACCACATTCGAAAAAGACCGAAAATAGAATTGAGATAAGTTCGGATGCACGAAAGGGCCGGGTGTACTAATATAACTGTGTAGAATTTATATCTAAAAATATCAGAAGAAAGGTTGCATTATGAGTGAAGAAAGGCGATGTATGAAATGTGGTGGCACCAATCTTGAAGCTGGTGAGTTTCAATCCACCGGAAAAATCTATTCTCGTCCCAAGCATGCCAAATTAGTAACACTTCTCACGACGGGAGTTCCTGTTGAGACCATCATGTGTTATGACTGTGGACATGTGGAGCTGGTTGTAGACACGGAAAAAGCAAAGTCGATTGCAAAGGTGTCTTAATTCTCAATAGTGCTGCATGTGCTGTATTGATAACAATTGTCCTTGCACATGCACCGCAGTAATGTCGGCCCCGTAGGAACGACTATTGACTTATGTTATGGCCTCTGGGGGGCGGTTTTTCGAAAGATGCTGTCGAGTTACCTCGGCATTGACCCGGGATTATAGGCAAAAACCGGCTAACGGTTTTTGCCTATCATTTTTTTGCTGCGCAGGATGTGGTGGTAGTGCTGGGCGAAGCGGTGGGCTTCGTCCCGCTGGAGAATATGTTAGCCT
>JAOUFU010000487.1 GCA_029858035.1 Phycisphaerae bacterium | reverse complement strand
CGATTAATAAACGACTTACGAAGTACGAAAGATTACGTACGAAAAAATAAACTTTTTATGCAAAACAAAGCCAATTTCCAAAAAGTCAAGTTTAACGTAAATCAAGTATTAACAAGGGAATACGTGCAAATGGACACTTGGTCAATTAGGAAAACAAAGCCAATTCAAAGCCAATTAAAGCCAATTCAAAGCCAATTCAAACCCAATACAAAGCCAAACAAAGCCAATTTCAACCGTCTGCTTACCCGCAGGAAATTGCTTTCAGTATGGCCTGCGAATTGGTAAAAATAACAGGGCCCGGAATTTACCACCGGCCCAAATTATATGATAACTTCTTGGAATAATTGGAAAGCAGAAGGTTTATGATAAATGCAATAGTATTAGCTGCCGGCCGATCAAAAAGAATGGGCAAATTAAAGCCCCTCCTAAGATTCGGTGACCACACATTTCTGGAACACATCATCTCAGTTCTCAAAAATTCCGAAGTGGATAAAATCACAGTCGTTCTTGGCGCCGAGGCCGACACGATACAGCAATCAGCCGACTTTTCGGGAACCAATATCGTCATAAACAAAGACTACCAAAAAGGCCAGCTATCATCTTTAATAACCGGTATCAGGGAAAATTCAGAGGATACGGACGCGATACTTTTATGTCTGGTCGATAATCCTTTTGTTACCAAAGACGTTGTTGATGAGATTATTGGAAAATTCAAAGAAACAAATAGTCCCATCATCGTCCCCGTATTTGATAAGAAAAGAGGGCATCCTACCCTCTTTTCAAAATCACTGTTTAACGAGTTGCTGAACGCCCCGCAGGATAAAGGCGCCCGGCATGTCCTGTATTCGAATGAGGATAAAGTCCTCGAACTCGATGTGAACGATCGCGGGATTTTGATTGGCATAAATACCGAAGATGATTACAAGCTGCACTTTGGAGTCAACCCATAAAGAATGTTCTGTTCTCATGCAAACATACTTTTGTTATCGATGACCGGTTGTGCTACAATACAAAATCCAATGAATGTATTAAACCTGCTTGACTTGAGGGCTGGTCTCTTTGTTTGGTTTTTGGATTTATGGAGTAATCTAAATGAATAGACGACAATTTTTAAAAATGGTATCCGCGTCTGTATTGGCCGCAACTGGCGTACCTTCTATTATTGAAGCGCGAGAAAAGAGCAACAAACCCAATATCCTTTTGATAATGGCCGACGACATGGGCTATTCTGATATCGGCTGTTATGGCGGCGAGATAAATACGCCGAACCTCGACTCTCTTGCCGCAGGTGGCATACGTTTCACACAGTTTTACAACTGCGCCAAGTGCAGTCCCACCCGTGCATCTCTCCTGACAGGCCAGTACGAGCAGGCCGTCGGAGTAAAGAACATGGAATATGGCGCGACATTCGCCGAGGTCCTGCGTCCGGCCGGTTATCGAACAATCGCATCGGGCAAGTGGCATCAAAATCCCCTCCCGACAACTCGCGGCTTCGACCGATATTTCGGCCTGGCAGACGGGTGCTGTAACTTTTGGAATCCCGGAACAAAAGCCAGACCCGGCGAACCAGAGCCCGGCAGAAAAGGACCCGCACCGCGCCGATGGGCCATTGAGGGAAAAGCCATCATGGGCTATGTCCCCGAGCAAAAGGATTTCTACACTACCGATGCCTTTACCCAGTACGCCATCGACAGGCTCGACGAATATAAAAATGAAGACAAGCCTATTCTGTTATATCTTCCGTTTACCGCGCCTCACTATCCACTGCACGCATGGCCCGATGACATCGCCAAATACCGCGGCAAATACATGGTCGGCTGGGACAAAATCCGCGAAACCCGCTACAAGCGTCAGATAGAAATTGGCATGTTGGACCCGAAATTTGAAAACTCTCCTCGCGATGAAGGTGTAAAGAAATGGGATTCGCTCAGCAGGTCAAAACAGGACGCCGAAGACCTGAAGATGGCCGTATATGCTGCCATGATTGAAAGAATGGATTATGGTATAGGCCGGGTCTGTGCAAAGCTCAAAGAGATTGGAAGATGGGAAAACACATTGGTCCTCTTCCTATCTGATAACGGCGGTTGTTCCGAAACTCCCGACACGACTCCCAATATACCGCCGGGACCGCTGGAGGGCTATCGCGCTTTAGGACCTGCCTGGGCCAATGCCGGCAACACTCCATATCGCAAATACAAATCGACCGATTACGAGGGCGGCAACTGCACGCCATTTATCGCCCACTGGCCCGCCGTCATCAAGCCCGGACAAATCACCGATCAGGTAGGCCATATAATCGACATCCTGCCGACCTTTATGGATATCACCGGGGCCGCCTGTCCCGATCAAATCGATGGCAGAAAACTTAAACGCCCCGTGGGAAAGTCACTGTTGCCCATCTTCAAGGGCAAGAAGAGAAAGGGACATGAAGTTCTCTATTGGCAGTTCGGAAAGGGAAAGGCCATCCGTATTGGTGACTTCAAACTTGTCAAATACGGCAATTCGGACTGGGAGCTATACGACATGGCCAAAGACAGGACCGAATTAAACAACCTCGCCGCCCGATTTCCCGAAAAGGCAAAACAGATGAGCCAAATGTGGGAACAGTGGCGGGCAAACGTCGGCCGTAAGATATAGCTATGGTAGTGGGGTACTTCGCTCAGGTTTTCAGCATAGCGGTATCGAGAGATATTTCTTGACTGTTCACGGAAATTTTTGTAAAATTATTGGTGTCGTAGGGGGAAAATATGTTTTTTTGACCGTTTTAATTGGAAATCTTAGTTAACACCCTCAAAAGATAATAAGTTCCGCGAGGAGGACCTTGATATGTATGCTCCATCAGATTTATCCGCTAATCAATCGAATCGTTTAAGCCGAATTGTTATTAAGAGCTTTCTGTGTTTGCTCTTAATGGCCGGTATTGCTCTAGCGCTTACACCGTCCAATAAAATTTTCACCTATCAGGGTCGATTATATGACGATGGCAGCCCCGCTGATGGTGAGTATGATTTAATGTTTTATCTGCTTGACGGCCCCGATCCCAATAAAGCTCATGCTGTTACCTTTGAAGAGGTTTATCATGAAAACCCCGTTTCAGATGGCTTTCTTACCGTTGACCTGAACTTCGCACCCTACGCTCAATTTTCTCAGTATGATTTGTTCGACGGCTCCGGCCGTTGGTTGAGAATCGGCATTCGCCCCGGCGTATTGGAAGACCCGAACGAGTATACTTTTATCTACCCATTAACTAAACTAAATGCCGTTCCTTTTGCACATCTGGCGCATCGGCTTCAGACACCCGCCGAGCTTCGAAGTGATACAAACGAACCGGTATTGACGATTGCAAACAATGGGGCGGGTCCCGAGATAAACTTCGAAGGCGAAAGCACCCTTATCAAGTATGACAATGATGCAACC
>JAOUFU010000486.1 GCA_029858035.1 Phycisphaerae bacterium | reverse complement strand
CTTCGGCTGCGGTTTCGGCTGCTGCTACATCGTAGAACTGAGTAACAATCGTTTTGCCGAGCAAAACTTTTGCATCTTTGGGATGCGTTTTGTCGGGATTGACAAGCTCGGCGATTTCTTCGGTTTCAAGATTAGTCAGCAGGGTAAAGTAATTTTCCATCATATCATCGGAGATGCTCATAACCTTGCCGAACATATCATTCGGCTCATCGGTTACGCCGATGTAATTGTTCTTGGATTTGCTCATTTTTTCCTTGCCATCCAGGCCGACAAGGATAGGCATAGTCATTACAATCTGGGGTGATTGTCCGTACGCGCGCTGGATGTCTCTGCCGACAAGGTTATTGAAGGTCTGGTCCGTACCGCCGAGTTCGACGTCGCTTTGCACCATAACAGAATCGTAGCCCTGCATTAGCGGGTATAAAAATTCATGAATTCCGATTGCATCACCATCTTTATATCGGAGTTCAAACGTGTCTCTTTCGAGCATACGTGCCACAGTCATGTTGCTTGTTAACTTTATTAAATCAGCTAACTTCAGTTCTGAGAGCCATTTGCTGTTGTATCTGATTTCGAGTTTGTCTTCCGCAGTGTCGAGGATTTTTCCGGCCTGTTCGAAATACGTTTTTGCGTTTTGCTCGATTTGCCCGCCTGAGAGTATAGGCCGGGTTTCGTTTTGACCTGAAGGATCGCCGATTCGGGCGGTGTAATCGCCTATTATAAGGACAGCCTTGTGGCCGAGGTCTTGGAACTGGCGCATCTTTCGCAGAACGACGGTGTGGCCGAGGTGGATATCAGGTGAGGTTGGGTCCAGACCGAGTTTTATGCGGAGCTGCCTGGAAGTTTTGGCTGCATCGATGAGCTTTTCGGACAGTTCTTCTTCGCTGTAGATTTCAACCGTGCCGCGTTTTAGTAATTGAATTTGTTTTGATGAGTCCATGATATATTTATTACCATCCCGGGTCGGGCCTGACTGATGCCTTAAGGCCCTTTGACCCTACAATATAAAGTGGGCTTGTTCCGAGAGGAACGGAAAGGTTTTTGGTCCGGACTTTATCAACCGGCACAAATCTTCGCGTCCCGTAGATATCGTAAATGTTCAGTCCCTTTTCGTTGTTGATGCGTACGTAGGCGTACGGCTTAGTGCTCCAGGCCACAATTATATCCTGGTTGGTTTTGTTATCATTAAAGACCACAGCGTATATATCCGGCCTGAAGACATCGTTGCGAAGCCAAGTTTTTTGTTCGAGCATTCTTGTCATAAAGGAGAACGCGTAATAGGCGTATTTCGGTGTGAGGTCGTTTCGGAGAAGGCCGACCATATCGGCCTGGTCGAATTGCCGGGTACCTGTGTCTCTAAGGGTCCACCAAAAGACCTTTTCGATTTTTCGAGAAGCGATGGCAAGGACGTGGAACCGGACTACGAGGTCGGCCTGGCGTGTTTCCAGTGTGCCATAGGGATGAATGTGGCTGTTCCAGCATATTTCGGTAATCCAGATGGGTTTTGGGCTGCCGAACTTTTTCATTACTTTTATCAGCTCTTCGGTCTGTTCGAGGAAAGTCATTTTTATCAGTGGGTAATCGGATTTGAGGTCGTGACGGTGCCAGCTCTTTACGTATTGGTCGAGCTCCCACCAGTCGAAACGTTCTTCGGGGGCTGATGGGGGGCGATAGGGATGAAAACAGGCGATATCAAAGCAGTCATACGGGACGAGATTCAATATTTTTTCGGCCCAGAGGACATCACAAAAAGCCATATTGAGGCCGAGCACTTTGGCATCGGGATTTGCCTGGTGAATTGCCTTGCCTGCGGCGGCGAGGAGGCGGGCATATTCGGCGGGTGTACCCTTCCAGAAACCGCCGTTCGGCTCGTTCCAGATCTGCCAGAATTTTACCTTGCCTGCAAAATGTTTGACGGTTTGCCTGACGAAATTGCAATATGCTTCGACTCCTTCAGGCGTTCGCGGATCGTGGAAGCTGGGAGCGTACGCCAGGTTGCCGAAGAGCAGGAGTCCGTACTTATGGCACAAGTCTGCCAGCCGGTCGTAATCCTGGAATTCGAACTGGCCTTTCTTTTTCTCGATGCGTCGCCATGTGAAGTCCTGCCTTCCCCACTTGATACCGGCTTCCTGCATTTTTTGCAGTATGGCTTCAAGGTTCGGTGTATGGGGCTGGAAGGCGGTATTGATTCCGAAGGTTGAGTCCGGCAGGAGGTTGTCGGCAAAGGGGTGGGGGGGCAATGTCACTTGAAAAGTGCTCTCTGCTGTTGGAGAGTCGGCTATACAAAGGGAAGTCCAGAAAGGAAACAGCATCAAAAGCACGACAGAAAGATTTCTGAAAGAAACGGGTTCTGACATATACCTTCCGGACGAGAAAGCCTGCGTAACGTGTTTTGCGATTTTTTTAGCCATAGAGTATCAACATATCATCGGAGCTACCAGAAAGTAGAATCATAAGCCAAAACGGGAAAATAAGCAAGAATCTGTTTGAGCTTGTAGGAGTATCTAATATACCCTTTATCCTGAGACGCCACCGGAGACAATAAATGACATCGCCTTTGAGCTGTCAATATCCAGCGGTTGAATCGAATCCTTCTTAAAAAGCAGGACGTTGCCCGCGAAATTGTACGACTGGGGCAAATACACGGCGACATAATCCGCCAAGCCGATGTTTTCCATTGTCTGGCTTGTTACAAAGCCCATCACCTTTGCCCCGCCAGCACCGAGGGAGGCAATGACCGGCTTGTCGAATTTCTTTTCCTCGCCTGCAAAGGCTTCGACAATGTCTTTGATGGAACCATACAGCAACTTGACCAGGGGCAGCTTTGTGAAAATCTTTTCTACAAGGCCAAACAATTTTCTGCCCATGAAGTTTGAGGCGAGAAGGCCGATAAGGAAAATAGCTGAAATTGTCGCTAAGATACCCAAGCCGGGAATTTCTATTCTGAGCAGGTTGCGAAACACTTTATCCAGGCTGGTAAATGCCCACAGAAGTATAAAAACCGTTAATATAATAGGTACACAAATTAACAGGCCCCTTAGGAAATACTTTACAATCGTTCTCATTTTACGACTCCTGAATGGATTTTTTAGCTGATGAATTTCAGATATACATAAATACCGTGCCCTATGATGGTAGTGAGGGGAATGACCAGGACTTTAATCGTGTTGGCGACCGGGCCGGCGTGGATGGTTCCGTTTTCCATTATTCTCGGATTACCCGGCAGGTCGTCGAGCATGACGGCATACGATGGGCGCATGGGGTCGTAAAGCAGCGGTTCTTCAGCCTGGTCTTCGAGTTTTGCCGTGTCGTGTGTCTTTGCCGTGGCCTCGTATGTCGTTCCCTCCGGCGTGTTAAATTCAAAAGTCAGTTTGTAAACGGGTTTTTTGTTGACTTCTGTTTTTGTTTTTTCTTTGGATT
>JAOUFU010000058.1 GCA_029858035.1 Phycisphaerae bacterium | reverse complement strand
CAGGTACTATTTGCCGCATATAGGCAATTTCACAAGTGTTGACCCGCTAGTGTTAACACCTAATGAAAAATATCTTAAAACGCCCAAATTTGCACATCCCTATGCATATGCCAGCCATGGACCTATCATATACTTCGACCCTGATGGAAAACAGTTGTACCACTGTGGAATACAAATCAGGGGGACCTTAATGGGAGTCACAGGTGTAATAACTAGGGGTACTTACATTAGGTTCAAAGAGGAGAAATTTGGAGAAACAGCACCGACGCATGAGGAACTTAGGAAGGAAGAAAATTGGGTAACAGGCAGTTATATTAGTTTTAGTGCCGCTTTACAGACTAGTGCTCTCGGTGGAGATATCCAAATTGTGGCGGGTTATAGTCCTAGATTGGAGGAATTTACAGGAAGAAGCAAATTTTTGAGCGTAGGTGGAGGTGCTGGTCTCGTAGGAGGGATCAGTATTGCTTGGGGCGACACGCCTCCAGAAGAAGCAAAAAAGACATTGAAGTCATTAAAAGAAGCAACAGCAGGAATTGGAGAACCAAAAGAAAAAAGCGATAGACAATTTTTGCTAGAAAAAGTCGGAGCTATGAAGAAGTTTTTCGGGGAGGAGGCTACTTATACTTTGTCGATTGGGGCTGGATTGGATATTTTTCCAATTCCGGTAGGAGGTTCCTTCGGCAGAGTAACAACATTTGTTACAGAAAAGGATGTCCTTCCAGAACCAGAACTTTGGAAACAGATTAAGAAGGCAAGCGATGAGTTGGTGAAAGAGGATCAGGAACTGCACCCTGAAATATGGTAAGTAATGAGAGAGTAAAAGAATAATTTCACCAGATCAAGGAAACGAGAACAGATATAATTCTAAGAAATATGTGTGAGGATAAGAGACAATTGCTGGAAAAGGATTACAATAAGCTAAACACAATAATCAAGAAGCGGTTCGAATCTATTGCCATCGCTCTCTTGGTGCTGTGCTCATTAGCTTCGTGTCAAAAGACACCACTTGGTGTTGTAGGTGACCAAGGAATAAGCTCGGCGGGCGTAGGACAGGTCAAGATTGTTGCAAGGGTGGGTGAGCAAAGCATCGATAAAGACTATCTTACGAGCTATCTGTCCACGCGACCGCTGCCTGCTTATTCACAGGTTACGGCAAAGACTGTTGAGAAGCGTCTGGAGGAGCTTATTACAGGCGAAGTGCTCTATAAAGAAGCTTTTCGTATTGGTCTGGACAGGAGGCCTGAAATACGCCTGCAGATTCAGCAAATCCTGGCCCAGAACCTCCTGGAAGAAAAGGTCAATAAGCCCGTGCGCGAACGAAAAATCACCGACCGGGAGCTTCAAGCCTGCTATAATGAGCACATAGATGAATTCCGACGCCCCGCCCAGGTGCGTCTGGCTGATACATTTATATCTGTGGCCCCGGCCGCCGCCTCGGGCCAACGTAAGCAGAAGAAAGAGCTGGCCGAAAAGGTCCTGGCCGAGGTCCTGGCCCATAAAGATGAACGCTTGGGATTTGGCAAGCGGATACTAAAATACTCAGATACACCCGAGAAATACCCTAAGGGCAATACCGGATTCTTTGATATCCAGGGCAAGCCCGTCGGCCTGGACCCCAGCCTGGCCCGGGAGGCATTCAAGCTGGAAAAGGTCGGCCAGGTCTACGACCACATTATAAAGACGGCCGATGGGTACCACATAATTATGCTCGCCGGCAGGCGAGAGGCTCTCCACATACCGTTTGAGAGAGTGAAGGAGCAACTGCGGCGGCGAATATACCGCGAACGAATCGCACTGGCACAAAACGAGTATATCGAAAGCCTTAAACAAAAGTGCCGGATAAAGATAAATCAGGATGTTTTTGACGGATTGGTCAGGGAGCAGGAAGCGAAAGCCGAAGCCGTTGAGGTCGGGCGAAAGGGCAGTTTTCCAGCCTTTCCGAATGATGCAAATGTTCCGCCAAGAGAGCCGAGAGGTCCGAGGTAGTTATGATTACGTTTCGCATACAGGTTGCCAAAAATGGGACAATATGCGATTTAGATATGAAGGTCATTACAATAGAATAGGAGAATAAACGATGAAAACTAAAATTACGGTATTGTTAATTGTTCTTATGAATGCCACAGTTCTGCAGGCCGGAATCCCGATACCTGACCTGACCTTATTTGGTGAAGTCTCCGTGGGCGGCGAGCCGATAGGGGCGCATGATAATGTCAGTATCATTGCGCGCGTCAACGGTGATCCCGACTCATTAGTCGGAGCATATCGGATGGGCGACAATCCTTCGGCCGGCGACTATTATATCCTGAGAATACGCCTTGAATCTCTGGCAGACGGCAGTTCACAAAGCCTCAACGCCGCCTTGATTGGCCAGATGGTTTATATATTCGCAAAGGTCTCCAACTATCTGGAAGTTCCTGCCGGAAGCGTGACTGTCCAGGAAAGTGGAGTAGCGCAGCACCTTGACTTGCATAACGGCTCGATAATCTACCCGAATGCAGACTTGAATAAGGACGGGATCGTCAATTTCATAGATTTTGCAAGGATAGGGAATTTTTGGAATCGGAAAGATTGTGGAATAGCTAACGACTGGTGTGACGGCGCCGACATCACTCACAGTACTGCTGTGGAGTTAACTGATGTTTCTGAATTGGCAGATGCGTGGCTTGATAAGGCTTTAATACCTTAGGCATTGGCCTGATTTGCCTGATGTCTGTTCGCAGCCCGTTGTTGCGCCCGAAACAAAACCGTCCTGTGAAAAGTCATGTCAAAAAGCCCCGCAAATCCTCTTCCAGTTTTTCCCTTAATTACATACTGTCTACTATTCTCAACCACCCTGTCAGTCTGCTCGGAAACATCCTGTACATATCTTGCTGCCATCGTCACAGCCAATCACCAACTGGTATTTGCTCTACCGCATGCCGCAAAACAGGATCAACATTCGTATAAACCTTATTTGTCAGATCTGGTGAAGAATGTTCCAGTAACTTCTGTGTAACGACAGTGGATACTCCGTTCTGAGCGAGAATGGAACCAAAGGTCTTGCGCAAATCATGAAATTTGAAATCACCCAATCCGAGCTTTTTACGTATCTGATCCCACATGTACTGGTTGAAACGGTCGATGAATATTCTTTCCTGTTCAGGATTTAATCCGGAAACATATTTCTTGAGTTCCTCTATAACCCGAAGGGGTACCGGGCGTGAGCCCATACTTTTTCTTGTCTTTTTGCTCCGTGTAGTGACATTGCTGTTTACATAGTCAATATCAGAAATCCTCAAGGACTCAATGTCACCACGTCTCAGACCTGTGCCCAAAGCCAATAGTATCCTCATCTTTAACGTTTGATATGGTTTGGATGCTGATAGTAATTCTTTTATCTGGATGTTATTCAAGGATTTTACTGGCCGTTAATCCTCTTTCAACTTCTTGATTTTTATTTCTCCATTGAGATACCTGTTTTCCCTACACCAGTTAACAAACGTTATCAAGTTTCTGATGTCCTTATTGAGCGTAGACCGTTTTACCTCCTTGCCTCTTTCAAGTATGAACCTATCAATAGTGTTTTGTGTTATCTGTTTTGAGTTACACTGTCCAACAAGTCGTTCAAAATTCCTTCCTTTGAAATAGCCATGTGCGTTTATCCCGAGGCATAATCGATGCTCCTAAATCATTACAATGTTACCCAATATTACCCAAAGTGATTAGAGTTGTCAAGCAAATTGCCTGGCGGAGAGCATGTATGCGAAATGTATTACGATAACTATTTATAAAAAAGGCAGTTATGACCACTGCTTTTTCTCTTTTTTAACACGCCCGCCAGGACTCGAACCTGGGACCTACGGATTAGAAATCCGTTGCTCTATCCAGCTGAGCTACGGGCGCTCTTTACTTAAGTCGTTGTAGTATAACGACTTCTTATTTACCTTGTCAATCTCATTTGATCCGGAAATAGGCGGTGCGCCAAAGTGCGCCAAAAAGATACCCTCTGACCTGCCTATTTTGCTGTCTAAATGATGCGTGTATTCATCTATTTTCATTGCCGATTCCCCGTATTAGTACCGTACACTTCGACTTCCTCGACCTGGATAGTACCATTATCCTTGAAATGCACACGAACTTTTGTCGCTCCTGAGACATCGCTGAAGTCAACCTCCTGCCAGGTCGCCGACGTGGAGCTTGTCCAACCGAATGCCGATTTCCATGATCCGTCGTAGTACTCAAGCATCCATTCGTCCACCTCCTTGATTCCATTGTCGTCCTCGTTCATTCTGGCGTTTGTCAACGTGTAGGCGCCGCCCAGGGTGTATTCGATATAATGACCGATTCCCGAACTGGGACACTCTGCCTTGGTGATCATATTGTCGTCATCCGCATAGGTTACGTTTGTCCAGGAGCCATCTGATCCGCTTAGTGTCCATGAGAAACTCAGGTCGTTGTCGCCGCCACCGTCATAAGCACCAGCGCGACCCGTGGGAGGATTATCTAAAATGTAGCCAATATTGGCAATGTACATTTGTCGTCCCAGGCCTTCGTGGGTAGCGTCGATGGATACGATCCTGCCATCCCGGCTGCACCGAGCGTGAAGGTCAACCCGATGGTACCCGCCCTCTGCAGTGGATTTCAATCTGGCAAGAGGGACGAACAGCTTGCTTGGCCGATGAAACAGCCACAGGTGTTGTACGCCGTTCCTCACATATGTATCGCCCAGCACCCAGTCGCCATACGGATCGGGGAGGATAGTGGGATCCGGATTAGCATTTATTTCCACCAGTTGCTGCGCTACCTTCCCGGAGCCATCATCCTTGAATAGCCTTAAAGAGCGTCCTTCCAGTATGGTGCTGTCGTCTTGCCATGTATGGTGGCTGGGCTGGTTGTAGAAATAACGCACATCCCACCCATCGGCCGAAACCGACCAGCCCGAGACATGTCGGGGATTGGCCATATTTCGAAGGAAAGTGATAAAGCGGGTGCCCGATGGATTCCATCCTTCACGGAAGAAATACAAATTGGTCTCTCCCGTGTAACCCTTGGGAAATGCGAGTTTGGCTATTCTCTCCAGACTGATAAGAAACTCGACTTCACCCGTTTCCATATTCATCTTTTCAATGCCCGATTGAGCGGGTGCACGCTGGTCTTCGTACGGATCCGGGATGCCGACCAACATGGTGCCCCCATGCTTCATCCGAGTGAAATCGTGCGTAAGAGCCACAGTTCCATCCGAAGATACATCGTAAATCGACCGGGGCAGCGTACGGCGTGCACCGGTCTTAAAGTTGTATGCCCGGCAAATGAAGTGTGTCCCGTCCTCGCTTCGATCATTCCAGAGGATTTCATCCGAGTTGGGACGCCACTGCAGCCGGTTCCCCTGCTGCCAGTTCCAGGCGGTAGTCTCTCCAATCTTTGTCCACTTGAATCCATTGTGTAAATCGATGTACCCTATATCACCGCGATCGGCAGGTTCCACATCCCGGTTCTGAAAATGGACTTTCATTCCAAGTGCATATCGCCCGGCAATATCAAACTGGTGTTCGTCGTAAAACCAGAATCCTGTATAAGCGGGCTGTTCTTTCGTACCGGGATCTGACATCCGGACCAGAGGTGCATACTTAAACTCCTTGCCCCCGACCAGTTCATCCCAGGTCTCGCACGTCGAGTAATCCTGCGCGACTGCGGAAGCGGCCAGACTCCACAACACAATGATTGACCAGTATTTCATGTTTTTAGATTCTGTGTTGATATTGAAATTCTTAATCTTGGCTTTCCCATATGCCATCATACATCTTAGCTCAACTGCACCGCTGGGCCTATTTTCTAATAGACTATCAAATCTGCCTCGAAAACTCAAGCATTTCATGCCGCAATGGACCCACATCTACCTCCCATCTACCCTTTCACTGCCCCCTGCTAAAATATCGCTCAAGAAGAGCCAGCCGCTAAGGCTGCACTACCGTGGCCACGATGCTGCTGGTCGCTGTGAGACCTCCAGCGTCTGCAATCATCACCCGGAACGTATAACGGCCCGCACTTCGGAAAGTAACCGTCGTGTCCTTGGCCCTGTTCGGCCCGTTTACGCTGAAGGTTACATCTGCCGGCCCTGAATACGACCAAGTGTATGTCAGGTTGGGCTCGCCTCCGTCATCCGCTCCAAATACACTCAATACCGTCGTCATGCCGCTCACCGGATTTGCAGCAACGTTCGCTGCCTTCGCTATCGCAGGCGGCTGGTTGGCCGGCGCATCGGGTTTCAGGAACCACGGCGTGGCGGTGGGATCGGTCGTCATCTGGCCAAGAAGTAAAGTGGCATACTTGGTCAGGCCGCTAAGCGACGGGTGCAAGCCGTCCGCAGCGACATCGCCGCGGGTCCAGACGAATCCGTCGCAATGTCGAGGTGTACCGTCCGGATAGCTCCAGAAGTATGGTCCCCAGGACAGCCAAGGTGCTTTGACCGGTCCCCGGGCAGGATCATAGTTGAGGTCCGGAGGACCGTTGATCTGGTCCTCAATCACCCACTTGACGCCCCAAGCGGCGTCGTGATTGAACGGTTCGAGAGGACCGCCGACCCATTCTGATTTCCCGACTGCGGTCATGAACATCGCCCCTTTCGTCGAACTGTAGATGATCTTGACGTTGGGATAACGGACGTGAATCGCGTGGACGATCTCCTTCCACGCGAGCTTCGATTGCTGCGCATCCACCGGGAAATGAATTTCCTCCGGAGCCAGGTTGATTCCCCACGACCTTCCGGAGACGGGCATGGAGAGCCAAACGATCTGCACCTGTTTTGGGGTGAGTCCCTGTAGGTGGAGCGCGTGGTCTAGCGTTCGGTAAAAAATGCTGTTCGGACCAGGATCGCCAGTGCCCCGGTTACCGCCGGGCAACTGGTATTCGAAGCCATAGGCGATAAAGAGCTTGGGGTTCTTGGCGGGATTGGCGTTCGCTCGCGTCATGAAGGTTGTGGAGGTATCTTTTTCGTCGCCCCGATGCCAGGCTCCGTACGCGTTCGAAACGCTCACAAGTGTGAAGACAATTTTGCCATTGACGGGATCCGGATTGCCATTTGCGTCCAGAGGCACGATTTCCCGTGCGATCTTACGTCCGGCGGCATCGTGGGCGGCAGGGCGAACATTGCTTCCTTCCGGATAAAGCCCTCCCTCCTCTCCTTTGTAGGTCTGCCCTGGACCGAGATCCACGAGAGGCGGTAACATCTCATTGCTCTGTCCAGCGGCATCGTGGGCAGCAGAGGTCTGCGTGAGACCGGATTGGGAGCAGGCGGAATGCACCAGGCCCAGGCACGAGATTGCAAAAGCAGCCGCGCCGAGGCGAGCAGCCATGAGCATGGGTCGATGCGCGGGTGGATTCATTTGCATTGAATTCGTTTTCATTTTTTACTCCCTTCCCAAAATAAAATGTGTGAACCTTTCTAACCGAAAACCGGATACTTCCAAGGCTCAATGAACTCTACAAACGCCCCCGATTATATCAATTCGCCAGGCCCGGCCCAGTCAATTCTCGGCACCAGTACGTCGGTGCCGCTTTTTGGGACGCGTTTCTAATGCAATACACGAATAGATGCTCCCACTTGGCCAACTTCAACCCCAGCCACACATTTGCCTGTCGAGCCTTGTCTATTCTGCCTATAAATCCAAAATCTCAAACCTATCACGGACTGCACCGGACACAGGAGGAGACCAAAAATCAGCAAATATGTCCACGATCTCAACGGAGTGTCTAAATCAAACATCAATACGTAACTGGGATAGTCTGTCTTCACTAATTTCTTTGCCGCAGCAACTGTACTGATAAGAGGCATATTCAATGTATTCCTCAGTCTTCATTCTAACCCAAATAAGCTGCTGGTGTTCATCTATACAGAGATATCCTTCTTGCTGTAATGTCACGTAACAGTCCGTGATGACTTCTGAATACAAGTTACATGATGTGCAATGAGCAGAGAACAGCCTGAAGGACTGGTTCAAGTTCGAAGTGTCTACAATTGCGCCTTCTTGATTGAAGGCATTAAATCCATATACGTAACCATGATCGTCAATATCCTGGCAGCATCTCTGGCATATTAAAGCCAAATCCCAGTCGTATTCATAATAGAAAACCTGCCTCTCCATGCCATCGCTATATGAGTCTTGGTCGTAGTAGTGGTACAGTTCTCGGTTGCTTACATTTAACTTCCCAGACCATTCAAATGAATCAGTCGTGGTATACTCTACCCTTGTAATGAAATTACAATTAGGGCATATAATATTGTAGAATCTAGACATTATTGTTCCTCCAAATATTTACGCATGATACTCTTTACTCCTCCCACTCCACCAACTTCAATCCCAACCCCACATTTGCCTTTCTCGCCTTATCCAAATAGTCATTTTTAATAGCAAGATAGAAGCGGTGTGTGGTCTCAAAACTGGAATGCCCGGCCAACCTCATCACTTCATACTCACTAAGTCCCTGTGCTAACCAGTTTGACAGTGCCGTAGAGCGGCAATCATGGACTACCCCTTCTTAATCTTTGCCCTTTTGAAGATACTATTGAACTGCCTATAGAAATTATTATAAACATCCAATCGGGAATCTGAGTATGTCCAATCTCCCTTTGCCCTACGTTCTTTCTGTATATAATCGTATCGGGAGTGGGGGATGAAGACGTAGGGATACAAATGGTCCAAGGACTTTCTGGACGCTGGCAAGAACGGACTTACCCTTCAGACCAAACGCAATGCCACCGGCGATGAAGTGATGCGACTGAAGTCCGAAAACGAAGACCTAAAAAAGGCTCTGCCCAAGAAATTGTATGATGCTCAGATTTCTTTCGTATCGCTGCCAAATGGCAAGGATATAGATGATGTGGTTGCTGATATCTTTTTGGGATTGAACGGAGAAATCGCCTCTGGGATACTCCTTAAGACTATTGGGGCTTTTCTCTCATGCTGAGACAGTATGTTGGGTACGTAGACTTATCTCGAAACATCCGCATGCTGCGTGCTTATTCAAGACGACACACCCAATACTTATTATCGATGAATATCAGGATATTGATGTGGCGCAGTGGGAGATGGTCAAATTATTGGCCCCTGATACTCTCATCGTCATGTCCGATGTCAAGCAGACAATTCATAAATGGAGAGGGGCCAATCCAGAGCAAAGACTAAAAGAACTCAGGGATTTTGCCGTGAATACCACCGACTACAAGGGAATTGCTGAGTATACACTTGCCGTAAAGCACAGAACACCCAAGGCCATGTCTGACAATGAAAACATAACAAGAGTTTATGTGTCTTCAGATGATCCCAACAATAGCGGCTTGCCCAAAAACCGCACCAAATGGAAGTGTAAAAATGTGTTAAGGGATTTTACACAGAAGTCGGTAGGTATACTGTGTGTAAGCAACATTCTGGCAAACGATATTACCAATAGTCTGAGACGGACTCAGTATAAAAAGAACGGAACAGTTTTCGGTTACCCAATGAACTATGTCAGGCTGGGATCGGATAATTCTCCTTTTGATACAGTCAGATCGATGCTTCATAAGCTTCTATGGTTAGTTGACGACCGCGATAGACTTCGTATGTTTGTTGCCAATGACTTGTTCTGGAGCCTGTTACCACTTCCAAAATCTAAGCTTCCCAAATGTGGGCAGAGAAGTAAAAGGGATGAGCCAGCGGGCAGATGGTGTACTTCTGGGGCATTAGCTGTCAATATATGCACCCGTTTCGGACTAGGGTTGCTATCCCTAAGAGAATCTTTTCTTGAAGCGGAGTCTACGTATGCATGTCGTTGTGACAGGGCTATTCTCAACTGTATTAACCATGTAGGCAGAGGTGTTCTGAGATTGGGAGGTACCTGGGATAACCTGAGTTCTCAGGAACGAACAACAAAGATTGACTCTTTGGTGATGCAGTATGAAAATGCTTATGCCTCATATCAGAAGAAAAGTATCAGATCAGTTATGACTGTTCATCAATCTAAAGGTAGGGAGTTTGACGTAGTTGTTGTGCCTTGGTTCAGTACTATCAAATGGGATGAACGGGACAGTTTTTCTTGGGACACATCTCAAGAAGAAATAGCTAATGTCTTTCATACGGCATGCACAAGAGCGAAAGAAGAAGTAGTAGTCATTGTGCCAAAGGATTCGGAGGCTCAATGGCCTCCAGCATGACGAACTCAAGCTCCCCAAGTGCACCAAAAAGTGCACCAAAGATGTTCTACCCACCTACTATCACACTACTACCAGCCTACTATTCCACTGCACAACCCCATTTTTGCCGTTGTAAGGTGTGGTGTAATAAGTAGTTACAAACCTGCAAAACACATTAGAAATCCGTTGCTCTATCCAACTGAGCTACGGGCGCTCTTTTCTTAAGCCTTGATAATATAACGATTTCCTATTTATCCTGTGAAACTCTTTTACTTCAAAAATGGGCGGTGCGCCAAAGTGCACCAGTTTCTTGCATCTCACCAGCACTATCACTCCCCTGTTTTCGACAGCTTGAGAAGGATTTGTTTCTCCTGTTTGAGAGCAATAGATGCTCGAATTCATTCCTCCTGTTGGGAGAGGGCCTATCATCCAGAAGGAATATGACAATAGGTGCGGGATCAATTGTTTGTGGGATAGTTAGCCTTGATGACGGCTTAAGTGAGGGGTTTGTCGCGAATATTGCGAATACCGTTGGGGATGCCAGAGGGACAGAACATTGTCGATTTTGGACCAACGATTTTCGTCTTTCCGTTGAATGAAAACTCCGCGGTTCCTTCAATAATGTAGAATATCTCCTCCTCTTCACAGATGGTTCAAGATTTGGGTAGCAGGCCATGAAAGATATCTTACCTTATCGAACTGTTGAAACCATGTACGGATTTGACGGATAGTATTCGGTTGTGATATTAGATTGCGGACTCTGGTCTTGTGTCCAGGCCCGTAAATATACCTGATCGTTGTTACTGAATGTATCGTCCAAAGTACCGGACCAGGTCTCCCCACCCTGCCAGCCCAACCACGTTTCTCGGTCATAGTTTTCAGAGTTTGCAACATATTCGATCTTAACTCTTGCCACTCCTGTATTGTCAGAAGCTACTAATTGGACCGTCACATTTCCACTACGATCGTTACTCACCAACCAGTCAGATATTTCCGGAGGTGCCGTATCTAATGTATCGTAATTTATAACTTTTATTTTCCAAATGAAAATGCTTCCGTCTTCATGACCAGCAATAATGGTGTTTCCATCGGGGGAGATGGCTACACAATTTGCATAAGTTTCATATTCAAAGATGGTCATTAGTTCTTCACCTGACTCGGCATCCCAAATCTTGATAGTCTTATCCTCACTACTTGAAATGATCCGTTTGCCATCCGTACTGATGGCTACGGAGAATATTGCACCTCCATGCCCTCTTAAGCTACTTAGTTCTTTGCCCGATTCAGTATCCCAAATCTCAATAGTCTTTTGTAATTGCCAACCACCCAAAATGATCCGTTTGCCATCCGGACTGATGGCGACTGAATTTACCTGGCCTCCATACCCTCTTAGGGTCTTTAGTTCTTTACCCGATTCGACATCCCAAATCTTGATAGTCTTATCCGAACTACCCGAAATAATCCGTTTACCATCCGGACTGACGGCTACGGAGGTTATAGAACCTCCATGTCCTCTTAAGGTCCTTAGTTCCACACCCGATTCGACATCCCAAATCTTAATTGTCTTATCCCCACTACAAGAAATGATCCGTTGGCCACCCGGACTTAAGGCGACGGAGTTTACCTGGCCTTTATGCCCAGTCAGGGTCCGTAGTTCTTCGCCCGATTCGGCACCCCAAATCTTAAGAGTTTTATCCCAACTACTCGAAATGATCCGTTTGCCATCTGGACTAATGGCTACTGAGAGTATTGAACCTCCATGCCCTCTTAAGGTCCGTAGTTCTTCACCCGATTCGGTATCCCAGATCTTAATAGAATTATCCTTACTACCCGAAATGATTCGTTTGCAATCCGGACTGAAGACTACTGAAGTTACCCCGCTTTTATGTCCTTTTAGGATTCTTCGTTCTTGGTCCGATTCGGCGTTCCAAATTTTAACGGTATCATCCCCACTTGAAATGATCCGTTTGCCATCCGGACTGAAGGCTACTGATTGCACCCATCTAGTGTGTCCTCTGAAGGTCCGTAGTTCTTCGCCCGATTCGGCATCCCACATCTTGATGGTACAATTATACCCATCCCCCGAAATGATCCTTTTGCCATCCGGACTGACGGCTACCGAGATTACCACGCTTTGATGTCCTCTTAAAATCCTTAGTTCCTCTCCCGATTTGGCATCCCAAATCCTAATTGTCTTATCCCAACTACCCGAAATGATCTGTTTGCCATCTGAACTGATGGCGACGGAGTTTACCTGGCCTTCATGTCCTTTTAGGGTCATTAGTTCTTCACCTGACTCGGCATCCCAAATCTTGATTGTCTTATCCCCACTACCCGAAATGATCCGTTGGGCATCTGGACTTATAGCGACTGAGAAAACCTTACCTTCATGCCCTCTTAGGGTCCTTACTTCTTCACCCGATTCGGCATCCCAAATCTTGATAGTCTTATCCTCACCACACGAAATGATCCGTTGGCCATCCGGACTGACGACTACCGAGGTTACAATGCTTTGATGTCCTCTTAAAGTCCTTAGTTCCTCTCCCGATTTGCCATCCCAAATCTTGATAGTCTTATCCCAACTACCCGAAATGATCTGTTGGCCATCCGGACTGATGGCGACCGAGGCCACCCAGTTCTTGTGTCCTTTCAGGGTCCTTAGTTCTTTACCCGATTGGGCGTCCCAAATCTTGATAGTATGATCCCGCCCCCCCGAAATGATCCGTTGGCCATCCGGACTGAGGGTTACAGAGGGCACACCGTGTAAATGACCCACGAGTGTTAGAAGACTAGAATCCCTGAGTAAGTTGAGATAGTGCCATTCCCAGTTCCTTAAATCTATATCACATTTATCCAGGGAATTTTTCGCCAAGAAGGAATAATTCGCCTTGATATAGTGATCTGCCAGTCTGATATTAGATATATAACTGGATCTTTGGAGATTTCGAAGAGCGGTAAATGCTTTTTGTTTCTCCTCTTCGGCAATGTCTCTTGCATTTTCCGCTTCCCTCTCTGCGTTTTCGGCTGTAATACGTTGCTTCTTCTCTGCATCTTGTGCCGTCTTTGCTTGAACGGCAAAGACAACACTTATTATCGTAGCAAGAACTAAGATTACCAATACGGCTGCCAGAGCGGC
The DNA here is from genome assembly GCA_029858035.1 of Phycisphaerae bacterium. Lineage (GTDB taxonomy): Bacteria > Planctomycetota > Phycisphaerae > Sedimentisphaerales > Anaerobacaceae > CS2-K091. The sequence continues at coordinate 1,235 of JAOUFU010000058.1, read as the reverse complement.
AAAAACTGTTTGATTCCGCCGGGCAAACATCCGTATCTGATAGGCTAAACTGGGTGGATGGGCGAGAATGGGTTCATTATGGAGATAGCGTTTTATATCTTGGGCTAATTCTGCGGCAGATTGATATCTTCTTTTTCTATCTTTATCCTGAGATTTTAATAAAATTGTTTCCACATCTCCGCGGAGCATCTTATTGATTGTACTTGGTTTTGTTGGCAGTTCTTCCCGAATCACACGAGCGGCTTCATAAACAGTAGTACCGCTGACATCATACGGAAGTTGGTTACACAGCAGTTCAAATAGAATAATACCTAAAGAATATACGTCGCTTCGAGTATCCAGATCGTGTGGATCAGCATCACATTGCTCTGGACTCATATACTGTAAAGTTCCGACTAACATTCCCACATCAGTCTGCAATGTTGTTACTGCCATATCGGAATCAGTTGATCGAGCCACTCCAAAATCAATTACTTTCGGCTGTCCTGAAGAATCTACTAAGATATTGCTTGGCTTAAGATCCCTGTGAATAATCCCTTTTTGATGACCGTGATGGATAGCCTCACATATTTTGGCAAATAGTCCAAGACGATCACGAATAGATAATTTGTTCGCATTGGCATGCTCGACAATGGATTTAGCATTGGGGACATATTCCATGGCAAAATAGGGTTCTTCAATTTTGCCATATCCTGGAATTTCCTCCTTGTGAATCCCTGCCTGATAGATTTCAGCTATACCTGGATGCCGTAATCTAGCCAAGATTTGGGCTTCATATTGGAACCGTCTCAGGGCACTCCGAGAAGTGATCCCTCGCTTCATGACTTTGAGAGCAATAGTCCTCCTTGGATTCGTTTGTGTAGCTTCATAGACTACCCCCATGCCTCCGGTAGCTATGATTCTTCTTACATGAAAGCCACCAATATATTTGCCAATGATGCTTTTATCCAATGGATTGCCAGCAGTGCTGCCCAGCATATCATCAGTGGAATCATTCTTCTCTTTATTACTCTCCCGCTCGTTCATAACTATTTAAGCCTTGTCCACCGCTATTCAAACTTCTCAATTCTGCCCCTGGGAGCAACGGGTTGTGTGCATCAACGGTGCGCCAAAAAGTGCACCAAAGATGTTCTACCCACCTACTATCACACTACTACCAGCCTACTATTCCACTGCACAACCCCATTTTTGCCGTTGTAAGGTGTGGTGTAATAAGTAGTTACAAACCTGCAAAA
>JAOUFU010000484.1 GCA_029858035.1 Phycisphaerae bacterium | reverse complement strand
CGACCGCCCTGCCAAAGTAAAAGACATCCGTCTGGAAATCCCTATCAGGCGGGACATCGCTGCTTACATGATGGGCATGGGCTGTAAGGGAGGCTATCGCCCCGAAAAGTGGCAGTGGAAATGGAACCCTGAGCGAGCCAACAACATGGTATGGGTAGGCAATGTCAACGCGGGCGTACAATGTAAGCTGAAGGGTGAAAAAGACGCATGGCATCTTTACGGATTCGGCGATACGGCACTGCCGGATTCGTGGAGCAACTCCGGCAAGGGAGGCTGCACCGTTACGCAGGAGCCTAACGGAGTAGTCCTCATCCGTGCCTATAGCGGGCCTCGCTCACTTGACAAAGGCCGGGAATTGTTGTTTCGTTTTGGTCTGTTAATCTCGCCGGTGAAAATGCTTGACCAAGACCACTGGCAATGGCGCTACTATCACGCCTATCGTCCCGTTGGACAGATAGCTCAGGCCGGCGGCAGAATCATCAACATTCACCACGCTACTGAAATAAACCCGTTTATCAATTATCCCTTCATAGCCGCCGATACCCTCAAGAAGTATGTTGACGAGGCGCACCGACACGATATTAAGGTTAAGCTCTACTACACCGTTCGGGAGCTGAGCGTGCGGACCGCGGAACTCTGGGCCTTGCGCAGCCTGGATCACGAGATCTTCTCCGGCGGCGCCGGTGGCGGCACATCATGGCTTAATGAGCATCTGGTTTCTGACTACGACCCCGCCTGGCACGATCCTACTGTAAGCGATGCCTCGATTAGAACCACCGGTTTGTCCCGCTGGCACAACTATTACCTTGAGGGCATGGCCTGGCTCCTGCGTAATGTGGAAATCGACGGCCTTTACCTTGATGGCATCGGCTACGACCGGGAGATCATAAAACGCCTGCGCAAAGTCATGAATCGCACCCGCCCCGGCTGCCTGATTGATTTCCATTCGGGAAACAACTTCGATCCTCGATACGGCCTCAACAGCCCCGCCAACCAGTATATGGAGCACTTCCCATTCATCGACAGTCTCTGGTTTGGTGAGGGCTATAACTATAATGAGTCACCCGACTATTGGCTCATCGAAGTATCGGGTATTCCCTTTGGCCTGTTCGGGGAGATGCTGCAGGGTTGCGGGAACCCGTACCGTGGAATGGTCTATGGTATGGGCACAAGATTTTATCACAGTTGCAATCCCAGCGCCATCTGGAAACTCTGGGACCGGTTCGGCATCAGTGACGCAAGGATGTTAGGTTATTGGGCCGAGTCATGTCCTGTTAAAACCGGCCGACCTGATGTGCTCGCCACGGCGTATGTCAAGAAGGACAAGACCCTGGTCGCTTTGGCAAGTTGGGCCCCGCAACCGGTCAAGTGCACGCTCAGGATTGATTGGACTGCACTGGGCCTTGACCCTGATGAGGTCCGCATTGAAGCCCCTGCCGTGCAAGGATTACAGCAAGCAACAAGCTACGACCCGGATGAGCCGATCCCCGTTGAGCCAGGAAGAGGCTGGTTTCTGATAATTTCGCACGAATCCTGACAGCCGAATCCGGACCAGCACTTACTAATCGGCAATCAGCTCACCGACACAAAAGTCCCGATATTCGTTACCAGATTCGATATCCTCCACCTGCAAAGTTATAAAAGCACCGATATAAGAGAATTACACATTCCTTGGAAATCACTTTGTGGCGTTGCAATACTGAGGGTGGTATGATATAACATAAAACAGTAACTAAAAACCTATATTAAGGAGGCAAATCGTGAAGTTTGTGAATCTTTTATTAGGATTACTGACTGTTGTGGTTTCCCCGCTCATGTTGGCCCCACGGGCGCAAGCTGATGCACTGGCCGACAGCAATTCCAGGGTGCAAGCCGTGATTCCGCTGAAGGCCAAAGCTTTTCGGCTCCAGGACGTGCGTCTGCTCGAAGGTCCGTTCAAGCACGCAATGGAGCTGGACCAACGATACTTACTATCGCTTGATGTTGACAGGCTGCTGCACACCTTCCGGCTTAATGCCGGGCTGCCTTCCTCCGCCAAGCCGCTGGGCGGCTGGGAAGAACCGAAGGGCGAACTGCGAGGGCACTCTGTCGGGCATTACATGTCCGCATGTGCGATGATGTACGCCAGCACCGGCGACGAGCGGCTCAAAGAAAAGGGCAACGCCGTCGTGACCGGTCTGGCCCAGTGCCAGGCCAAAATCGGCAGCGGTTACCTGAGCGCCTATCCCGAAGAATTCTTTGACCGGGTCGAGGCGAGAAAGCGTGTATGGGCGCCCTACTACACGCTGCATAAGATTTACGCCGGTTTGCTTGATATGTATGTATATTGCGACAATCAGCAGGCGCTTGAAGTGTGTAAGAAATTTGCCGACTGGGTCATCGCCCGCAATGAGCCTCTGTCCGAGGAGCGGATGCAGAAAATGCTTGACACCGAGCATGGCGGTATGAACGAAGTGCTGGCCAACCTTTACGGCCTCACAGGCGAACAGAAGTACCTGACAATTGCGCAACGCTTCAATCACATGGCCGTCATCGGCCCGGCCTCGAAACGCGAAGACAAACTCACCGGCCTGCACGCCAACACCCAGGTTCCAAAATTTATCGGCACGGCACGCCAATACGAGCTTACAGGACAGGAGTGGCTCAAGACCGCCTCGACTTTCTTCTGGGACACCGTAGTCAACGAACGCTCCTATGTAATTGGCGGGCACAGTGACGGCGAGCATTTCTCGCCAAAGGAAAAACTCTCCGAAGCGCTCGGCCCCAGCACCACCGAGACGTGTAACACGTATAACATGCTTAAGCTCACCCGCCACCTGTTCTGCTGGGAGCCGCGCGCCGAATACGCCGACTACTATGAGCGGGCACTTTACAACCATATCCTCGCGTCGCAGAATCCCCAAACAGGAATGATGTGTTACTATGTACCGCTGCGGTCAGGTTCCCAAAAAACATACAACAATCCGTTCAATTCTTTTTGGTGCTGCACCGGCACGGGTATCGAGAACCATGCAAAGTACGGCGACAGCATTTACTTCCACGATGACGAAAATCTGTGGGTGAATCTGTTTATTGCATCCGAATTAAATTGGGGGGACAAGGGGCTGAGGATTTTCCAGGAAACAAAGTACCCCCGGCAGGCCCGTACCAAACTTGTGTTTAGGTGCAAGCAGCCTGTCAGGCTGAATTTGAACATTCGCCATCCCTACTGGGCGGTGTCCGGCTTCGAAATCAGGGTCAATGGCCGAAGGGTGCCTGATTCCTCCAGTCCCGGCAGTTATGCCGTTGTATCAAGCACTTGGAAAGGCGGTGACATGGTGGATGTCAAAATGCCGTTTAGCCTGCGTACCGAGGGATTTCGTGATAACCCGAAACGAATTGCCTTCATGAACGGCCCGCTGGTGCTCTGTGCAGAGGTGGAGGCCGGCAGTGCCGAA
>JAOUFU010000485.1 GCA_029858035.1 Phycisphaerae bacterium | reverse complement strand
ACATACCAAGACGGCAAAGGCGGACGGAGCACAACAAGCTTTGATGCACAAATGCCTTACCGGTTTAACATCGGGGTCTATGGGACCGAGGGCTCCATTCGTAATGATGAACTGTTTGCGCCAAAGTTTTTCCCCGGCCAAAACGATTTCATGAAGATTCCCTGTATTCTGCCGGACAGCGGCGACGTTGCCCATCATCCTTTTCAGGGTGAAGTCTCACATTTTCTCGACTGTATAATTGACGATAAACGACCGTTCCCCGACCTTGATGACGCGGCCCACACACAAGCCGTGTGCTTTGCAGCGGACCTTTCGGCTGAATCCGGAAGACCTGTGAAAATCAGCGAACTGGGGAAATAGTCAATAAAAAGTCCCCGTCAGTATCTTTGGAGCTACTTACGTGACGATCAGTATCTCAGGAACCCTTTCGAAAGCATGGTTGGCTGAAGCGTTAGGTGTCAAGTTTGACCGTGATTACTACTTTGAACCGAACAAACGCTATGCCGTTGACTGTCGGTGCAACGAATATGCTGCGGAACATTTTCCCGGGATGCGGATTTTCTATTCGGAGTCGAATTTAGGGCAGATTGATTTCCAGGACAAGGGGCAAATTCAGATTGGAGGTATTCAGCCAAATATGATTCTCGGAATTCTGCTTGGTGCCGATTTTGTACACCGGAACAGCAGTGACGCCGACATTACCCCCGGCTGCCTTGCAGGAAAAAGTCTTTCCGACCTACCGCCCCCTGAGAGCCTGCTTGAACATCCGCTGATATCGCTTTTTGATGAGCAGATTCAGCAAGTGCAGGAGGATGCCCAGAGTCAGCTTCGTCCCATTCCTCCATTTTTCTGGGATATAAGCGGTCGGGCAGCTATTCACGGAACAATGACCACTGCTCAAAAGCTGTTCGGTGAAGCATTTTTTATGGATATGATGACCGAACCGGAGCATTGCATGGAAATAATGCGGTGGATTGGCGAAGCTTTTATTGTTCTTTGCCAGCACTTTTCCCAAATAGCACGTTTGCCCATTACTGAAGTGCATGTGGGCGAGTGTTCTTCGTGCATGGTCAGCCCGGAGTTGATTGAACGTTTTGTAGTACCGGTGACATCAAAAATCGGTGATGAACTGGGTCCTATTCGTTTACATTCGTGTGGGTCCAGTACCAATTATCTGGACGCATTTTTCAAAATCACAAATTTGCATTCCATCGACTTAGGCGGTAACACATCAATAAAGCGAGTAAGACAGGTCTTTGGAAAAGAAATGCCGATAAGCATTGCTCCACTACCGAAGGATATGTCTGCGGAGAGCACAGATGCAATATTAAACTGGGCAAAACAGATTCTTGAAGAAAACGATGGCGGCAATCTCCAATATCTATATCATCTTGAACCCGGTTACAATATTGAAACTATTTATGCCTTAACAGACTATGTAAAGGGCCTGCCGGACTTTCCACACTGAACGCCAAGCCCTTTGAAACAGGGAATCCGACTAAAGTGTCCAGCCATCTCGATACGGGGGATTGATAAACTGGTTTGCCTCGTCGCAGTTGGTAAACCGCATATTCCCGCCGTCCCATTCGAGCTTTCGTCCAAGCATCTTCATTGCAATAATCCCCAACTGGGCGAGTTCCGTCAACGGCCCACCATAATCGAAATTCGAGCCGGCCTGCTTTTTGTTTTTGATTGCCCGGAGCCAATCGTTTTGATGGCCTCTCACCCGCGGCAGGGTTTGGGGAGGCTGCTTGTATTCTTTCATCTTTGATTCGGGGATTATCCTTACTCCACCGGCGCCATGTGAGCCGTACATTATCTTGCCTTTTTTCCCGATTACTATGGCTCCGGTTTTGTCTAACCTTCTGCCCTCTTCCAGCTCGGCGGGACGCAGGATTTCTTTTTTGCCGCTGTGCCAGAGGAGCTTGACGGGGCCGCGTTTACCTTTGGCAGAAAACTCGAATGTTATCACCGAGCCGTGCGGGAATGTGTCGGCATGTTCCTTGGGGTCATAATCTTCTGCATGCGCCTGGATGGTCTTCGGGGCGCCAAGGTCCAGCGCCCAGAAGACAGGGTCAACAACGTGACAAACCCAGTCACCAATCGTTCCTGAACCAAACGGCATCCAGCCCCGCCAACGACCCGGCAGGTACATCGGATTGTAAGGTCGGTGCATGGCCGGCCCAAGCCAAAGGTCCCAGTCCAGTTCGTCTGGGATATCGTGTTTCTCGCTGCGCTTCGATAATTGATCTATCTTGCAGTGGTCTGCGGTACAGCCGGCGTGGACCTCGTAGACTTCACCTATCGCCCCATCCCAAATCCACTCACAGAACAGACGGATATGGTCGGATGAATGTCCCTGATTGCCCAGTTGTGTCACGACCTTATGTTTCTGAGCGGCTTTCATAAGCTGACGAATTTCATATATAGAATGTGCCAGCGGCTTTTCACAATATACATGTTTTTTTCTCTTGATTGCATCCAAGCAAGCCACTGCATGAGTATGGTCCGGCGTGGAAACCACCACTGCATCTATCTTGTTATCCATATCATCCAGCATCCTGCGAAAATCCCGGTAATGTTTGGCCTGGGGATAATTTTTCAACACTTTGCCCGCACGTCGCATATCCACATCACAGAGCGCAACAATATTTTCACCGCTGACGTCATTGAGATTGCTTCCCCCCCTCCCGCTAACGCCGATACATGCGATATTCAACTTATCGCTCGGTGCTGTTTTACCTGCACCTAATACATGTCGCGGCACAATTGTAAACGCCGCCACAGTGCCTGCTGCTTTATGTAAAAACTGACGCCTTGTAGTATTTTTATATTTCTTATCCACAACAATACCTCCAAATGTTTCTGTGCGTTACTTTATATGCGTGCCGGGGTATCCCAACATTTAGGTGCTCCTTGAGATCCCCAGCAGCGCTACAGGATCTCGTACCCTCAACAAGATAACACATTCGGCCTATTGTTACAATAGTAATTGGGGCTAATTGGGAAGGGCAAATCGTGCATAATGGCACCTCATGGAGAAGAATGTATTCGATCTACACTTTGTCTTCATTGATCGTGCGGTGAGTAATTTTTTCACTTGGAACTGTTATCGCTAATCCGACCGTCAGACAGACTGTAGTCCTCAAAATCTATATACACGATACTTTCAGAGTGTCCTGTTTGCACTTGCAAAACAATCTACGGTACATTTGAAACGGTGGTTTAGGCCGATAATCATATTAACATCTCTATTCCAATTTTTTGGGGATTTGGCATTTCAAAGAAGGTTTGTAATACTTTGTTATGACAGGTTTGCATAAATCAACAGCGAGAGCGCGGTTAAAGTTGGTGATTAAAGTTTACAAATAATTGTAATGTGCTGTTAGGTTGCAATTATCACGATTTTTGAGACTCGGCTGAGGAGGCTTATAATG
>JAOUFU010000057.1 GCA_029858035.1 Phycisphaerae bacterium | reverse complement strand
GGGCCGATGCAGAGAATGTTTATGCCATATTCGGTGTCGGCTACAGAGAGACTAATGCTGAACCGTATACTAACAGGGGCATAGTGTTTGATCCAGACGGCCGCAGAGTCCTCTTTTATAAGAAGAATGCCGAAGTACCTCAATCGTTCGGTGCTCACGGCATACAGTTCAACCTCTCGATATGCTCGGACCGCAGCTATCTCGAGCATTCCGACCTGCCTTGTCTCGTGCAAGGCTCACAAGTGATTATCGACATCTCAGGGGGACATGGAGGCGATGATGGCAGACCGGATCTGCGATGGATCCGCTACAGGCCGTGGGCCCTGCGGACGTGCGCCTACGTTATAGTCAGCAATCCGGCGCACGATGATGTTGATTTCATGGGCCATAGTCCATGGGGAGGCGGCAGCGCGGTTATACGACCCGACGGCTCAATCCAAGCAAGCCGGACGTACGAGAAAGACACGCTGATCATTGAAGAGATAGATGTCTCGCTGGCCACAAGAGCCGAGGCCCAGAGAAGAAGGAATCATCCGCTATTCAAACCCTTCTGGGATATGGGCGAAAAGCTGTTGAACGGAGAGCACGCTGATGCAGTTCCTCAAATCAAGCCTCTTTCCTCAGCCCAGCGCGATATAAAGATAGCAGCAGCTCAAATCGTGGGCACAAGTGATATCAGTGAAAACGTAGCAAAGATCACCGCCTATATCCGACAGGCTGCCGGGCAGGGCGCGGACATTGTTGTATTTCCGGAGCTGGCCGTGACAGAGTGTAATCCAGAGGACATATCTGCTGTAAGTCAATCGGCGATGGATAGCGCCCTCGACCGGATCCGAAATGAAGCTAACGACGACAACGTGTACGTGATTGTGGGGATGCCGTATTCTGTCGATGGCCACAGGAGAAATTGCGCTTTTGTGATTGGAGACGACGGCAGCGTTAGGACTCGATATGCGCAGATTGCGGTGAACCGAGGTGATCTGTTCAGGAGCGGCACAAGCACAAAGGCAATGTGGTTTGAGTTGAAAGGCGTGCACTCGATCGTAACCATCGGGGACGATGCGAACTGGGTGGAGATGGCCGACCTCGCGGCAAGTCGCGGTATGTACCTGCACTTTCATATCGCCAATGAGTCATACTCGTCGATTGAGCAGGCGAAATTGGGCAAGCAGCGAAACCTGCTTATACTAATGTATGCCAAGTACGGAGCAGTCGTAAATGCTGCGACTCCGTCAGATGCGCCATATCCCGGCGTACGAACAGGTGGGATGAGTATGATTGTCAGCAGAGAAGGCGGGCACAACAGGCCCGCTCCAAGCGGACTGGAGTACTACCTGCCGTATCAGACGAGTATTGTAAAGAGCGCCGGCTCGACTGAAACGATGATCTTCGCGGTAAGGAGGACATCCGCTGGAAATGATTTGGACCTTATCAAATACTGGCGAAATCGAAACAGAAAGAACAGAGCGCAGAGTGGCTGGTATGAATGGATCAATAGAGGGGCTTTGCTGATAGATGAAGACGTCCGGCCCACCCCGGCGGACTGAATTCCCATCCAAAGATCACGAGAGTTGTCGGCAATCAGTGCTGGCAACAGCACGAATGTCCGGCAAATATTACAGACAGTAATGATTATGCTGATGCGAATACTATTAGGAGCCAAGCATGAGAAACAACATCAGATTGACCTGTGCAGCAGCGATCGCTGTTCTTCTTTTTGCCTCAAATGCTCATTCGCATTCGGGCCCCTTTGACGGGAAGGAATTCAAAGGCAGAATCGCCTTCAGTTCCGATGGCAACTACAATGACGAGGATGACTGGGGGGCCTTTCCAGTTGCGATTGCCATGCTTGACGCATTCGGGGTAAAAGACAAGCTGGTACATGTTGATTATTGTAACATACTCACGCAGAACGACCCCACATTCTACAAAGAGATGGTCGAGAGCATCCTGGGTGCTGCTGAAAGATACGATATTGATCGCTCGATTTTGTTCGACTGCCAAACAAACCTGGACGGCGCTGTCGAGAGCATCAAAAATGCTATCAATGCGTCATCGGCCGACAATCCACTTTACTATGTTCTGGCCGGTCCGATGGAAGTACCTTATCGTGGTATCACAAAATCCAACCCGGATAAACGCAAGTATGTATACTGTATTTCTCACAGCGTCTGGAATGATGGCTATACTCGCGTCGACAGCAAGCTGCACATCCATAATAAGCGTGACGTGATACCATCGGGGATTAACTGGATTCAGTGTAGGGATGGCAACCGTAATCTCGCCCATTCGGGCGGAGTTGGCAAGAGATCCACCCCCGAACAGTGGAGCCTGTACTATTGGCTCAGGGATTCCGGCGACGCAAGACTGAGATGGATCTACTCTCGATTAGAAACGGAGAAAAGATGTGACATATCCGATTCGACGATGACATATTTCCTTCTGACCGGCGACGAGGAGGCCAACATCGATAAGCTGAGACTTCTGCTCGATGGCAGGCAGATACCTCAGATTGAGAAACACAGGAAAGCGATCCGAATTGAAGCGGAGAACTTCCGGGATCTGGGCGGCTTCAAAGTAGAATACGGTGACAGGAGAGCATCGCATCGAGTCAATGTCGGGATGCACGACCTCGGAACGGATAGCATCACTACTGCATTCAATGACATTTATACCGTGAGCGGCCGGTATGATGTTGAGGTTAGGTATTTTGATGCGAAGGATGGACGCTCCGAGTTCAGGCTGCTTGTCGGCGGAGTACAGCGAACCGAACCCTGGACGGCGTCAGCCGATACCGGAAGTTGGCAGAGCAAGACTGTTGCGGATGTCCCCATCAAGGCCGGTGATGAAATCATTTTAGAAGTCCGGGGCGACGGTGAGGAAGCCTGCAAACTGGACTACGTGCAGCTTAATTACAGGGCTCAAATCTCCAACGCTTCCGGTTCTACGACTTCACTGTTCTCCGGTAACGGACCGCTTGATGATCCTGACGTCTTGCCAGGCCAGATTATCGTGGTTGGCAGGAAGCCCGGCTACCTAAAGTATAACGGAGGCGGGCCTGCCTTCCTGTGCGGTCCAGACAACCCGGAAACCTTCCTCTTCCTGGGGGATCTGAACCGGGATGGGACGCGGTCGAATGGTCAGCAGCAACTGGTGATTGACCGGTTAATCAAATCCGGTGCCAACGCCTTCCACTGCCAAATGTTTCGAATGCGCCGCTGCAACATCAAGGACGAAGGGGACGACCAGCACTGCCCGTTTGTCAACTTCGATCCGAAGCAGCCGCTCAATGATGCCATACTCGATCAATGGGACGGCTGGATCAGCCGGCTCGAAGATGCCGGTGTCATCATCCATCTGGAGTTCTAAAACGACGCTACCGACGTCGAGATGATGGGGTGGAAACTGGATAAAAACGGCAACCTGCATCCGGATGAGGAACGCATGTTTGCCGGGATCGTCAAACGCTTCAAACATCACAAGAACATCATGTGGGGTATCGAGGAGAACGTCAATAAGCTTCCCAAGGCACGTACATCGCACTTTATGAAACTGCGCGAACTGATCGCGCAGCTGTACAACCACCATCACATAAGCAAATTCACGATGTCCATTATAATGTGTCGTGAAGCCGAAAAGATGTTCAGATAAGCTAAGAACATTGGCTGAAATGTCGTAAGAGGATGCCTCAAAATAAAAAATCGTGGCAACTGAGATTTTATCATTTGACTTTGAACTCTTTATAGGTGGCCGATGTTCTATAAACTGTACACATTGGGGCTTTGTTGAAGGAGTCGGTCGGCTTCCATGAGGCACAGAACAAGCAGGCTTACATGTTAGCGGCCTGACTGGGGGATTGATCGGGGACAGTTGTGGTGAGAATTGACTGGTCTTGGGCCGGTGGATTGGTATAATCGGGGGCGTTGGAAGAATCCATTGAAACTCAGAAGTAAGGTAAACCTTTGGAGTCCAGTTATGCGATGGTCAAGGCTGTTTCTGATTGTGATGTTGTCGGTTGTGCTGTTGGGGACCGGTGCCAAAGCGGCGCCAGATTGGGAGAATGAGCAGGTCATCGGGATCAACAAGGAGCCGCCGCGTGCGACGGGACTGCCGTTTGCCGATCGCACGGCGGCAATCAAGGGCGACAAGGCTGGCTCGCCCTGGTACAAGAGCCTTAACGGGCGGTGGAAGTTTCACTGGGCCCCGAAGCCGAGCGATAGACCTGTGGATTTCTACAAGAGCGATTTCGATGTTTCGAAGTGGCTCGATATCCCCGTGCCGAGCAACTGGCAACTCCATGGTTATGGGACGCCCGTCTACACGAATATCACCTATCCATTCAAGAAGGACCCTCCCCGGGTGATGGGCGAGCCGCCGGCAGGCTACACTAACTATAACGAACGCAATCCCGTCGGTTCGTATCGCAGGACATTTACGGTGCCCGACGACTGGAAGGGCAGGGAGCTGTTTATTCAATTCGATGGCGTCGATTCCGCCTTCTATCTCTGGATCAACGGGCGGAAAGTGGGGTATAGTCAGGGCAGCAGGACCCCTGCGATTTTCAATATCACCGAGTATGTCACTGAAGCTGAGAACGTGCTGGCGGCGGAGGTGTATCGGTATTGTGACGGAAGCTATCTGGAGGACCAGGATTTCTGGAGGCTAAGCGGAATATTCCGTGATGTCTTTCTGTGGTCGGCGGGCCAGGTGCACATTGGGGACTTCTGGGCGAAGGTCGACCTTGTCAACGGCTATCGGGACGGCGTCCTCCAAGTGGAAATGAACATTCACAACTTCACCGACAGTGTGATCGACTGCTCGGTCGAGGGAGAACTACTTGACGCCGGCGGCGAGCAGGTGGCCAGACTCACCCTGAACGACATCGCCGCGAATGCGGGGGGCAATCACAAAATCGTTTCGCCGAAGGTCACAATCATAAACGCAGCGAAGTGGTCCGCGGAGCAGCCTAATCTGTATCGACTGGTGCTGACCCTCAAGCGAGGTAGACGCAGGGACGCCAGGGTGGTCGAGGTGACCGGCTGCGATATTGGTTTTCGAAAGGTCGAGATACTGAACGGGCAGCTGTTGGTCAACGGCAAGGCGATTCTGATCAAGGGAGTCAACCGGCACGAGCACGATCCCGTTACGGGCCACTATGTGACCGAAGAGTTGATGGTGCGGGACATTATGCTGATGAAACAATTCAACATCAATACGGTCAGGACGAGCCATTATCCGGATTGTCCGAGATGGTACGAACTGTGCGATAAGTACGGATTGTATGTGATCGATGAGGCGAATATCGAGGCTCATGCCGCAAGAGAACTGGCGGGCGATCCGAGATGGGAGAAGGCGCACCTGGAGCGGACCGTGCGAATGGTGCATCGAGACAAAAATCACCCGTGCATAATCATCTGGTCGTTGGGTAACGAGGGTGGCAACGGAAGCAATTACGTGACAACATCGAGCTGGATTCGCAGCTTTGATCCGTCACGGCCCGTGCACTTCGAGCAGGCCGGCCGCGGCACCAACACCGACATTGTCTGCCCCATGTATGCATCGATCGAGAGTATGGTCAATTACGCCAAAAGTCCCGGCGTGACCAGGCCCATGATTCAGTGCGAATACGCGCACGCCATGGGCAACAGCGTTGGAAACCTGCAGGATTACTGGGATGCTATTGAGAAGTATCCGGTGCTGCAGGGCGGGTCGATCTGGGATTGGGTGGATCAGGGAATTCTCAAGGATGTGCCGGATATCAGGTATGCACGCGTGCGGGACCGATCGGGCAGTAAGGTTGGCGGGACGGTGCTCGGCAAAATCGACCGTGAAGGTCTGCACGGCGCGGTTGTGGTCGATGAGTGTGAGGCCCTGAATCTTACGGATGCGTTTACGCTTGAGGCCGAGGTCAAAGGTGCGCGCACCTCCAACCAGTATTGTCCGATCATCTCGAAGGGTGACCACCAATATCTTTTGCGGTACGGTGGCCGCGATCTAAACTTCACGGTCTTTCCGGGACGGTGGGAGGGACTGTACGTTCGATATGCCGATGCCGGCCTGACAGACGGCTGGAACAGACTTACGGCGGTCTTCGACGGCAAGACGTCGGTGCTGTACGTTAACGGCAAAGAGGCGGGACGGCTGGCGGTGAGCGGGCCGATTCATTCGAGCTCGTATGCGGTGAATATCGGGAGAAACTCCGAAGTCGTCCAGCGGGTTTCCGATTTGCCCATACGCAGCGCAAAGATCTACAGCCGGGCGCTGAGTCCGGCCGAGGTCGCCGACCCGGACCGGCCCGACAACAATGCACTCGTGCTCGATATGGATCTTACAAAAGTTACCGGAGAGACTCTGAGCAATAATCCCCGCGGCATAAAGAAGTTTTTCGCATACGGCGGAGACTATGAGGATAAACCGAACGACGGCAATTTCTGCTGCAACGGGCTCGTTCAGCCGGACCGCAGGCCAAATCCGCATTTGTGGGAGGTCAAGAAGGTTTATCAGAATGTAAAAATCACGCCCGTTGATATGGCTGCGGGCAAGGTCACTCTATATAACAAATTCTTCTTCACAAATCTGAATCAGTTCGAGTTCAGCTGGGCGATTAGAAGTGATGGCAGGGTGGTTGAGACCGGCTCGCTGGGACAGATCGACGTCGCACCGCAGCAGAAGAAGCAAATCAGTATTCCATTCAAGACCCGAAACGGCGCGGAGCTGCTGCTCACCGTTTACTGTAAGCTGGCTGCTGACGAGATCTGGGCGAAGAAGGGCCATATTATCGCCTGGGACCAGATGGTAGTCAACGAGGCTGCCGAAAAATCGAAGTCGAAACCTTCCGGCGGCAGTGCCTTGAAGCTGGTGACGGGATCGGCGAGCTACGAGGTCGAGGGCAGAGGTTTTTCGGCGGAGATATCACGGGACAATGGGGACCTAACTTCTCTCAAGTACGATGGGCGGGAAGTCATTGTCGAGCCGCTTGTGCCAAACTTCTGGAAGGTCCCCAACGACAACCAGTATCGCAACAACTACAGCGGCCGGCTCGGCCAGTGGCGAAATGCCGCAGCGGGACGCAGGCTCGTATCAATTAATGCAAGCAAGAGCGACGGGGGCATTGCGGTCACGGCCAAAATGAAGCTGCCGGTCAACGATGCCGATTACAGCGTCGTCTATAATATCTGTCCCGACGGACGGATTCGGGTCAGGGCCGATTACCAGCCGCTTGCAGGTAAGAAAATGCCACCGATGCCAAGGGTCGGCATGACATTTGCCTTACCTAAGAATATGGACGGCATAACCTGGTACGGTCGCGGACCTCAAGAGACTTACTGGGATCGCAAGACCGGGGGTGAGATTGCACTGTATCAGAGCACTGTCGACAATATGGTCTTCCCGTACATCAGGGCGCAGGATACGGGCAACCGTACCGATACACACTGGTTCAGTGTAGCCGATTCTCACGGGCGAGGCGTGAAAGTTACGGGTGATGGTCCGGTGAGCTTTTCAGTCTGGCCTTATGAGATGGCGGACCTGGAGAAGGCGAACCACGATTACGACCTTCCCAGACGGGACATGAACAGGATCTTCGTCGACTACAAGCTGCATGGAGTGGGCGGTGATAATTCCTGGGGTGCGAGGACACATCCGGAGTACACGATTGCCGGCGATGAGGCGCATTCGCTGGGATTCGTTATCTCGCCGCTCAGATGAGACGCCGGCCGGACAATCCGCATTAATATATGTTACGTAGAGTCTCTGTGGTAATCCGACGCATCTCAGGTGACGTCCCCATGTGTGACAAGCGACATCTTTAGGATCTTATGCCGGCCTGCCTGACCGGCGGGGAGCTGACACCACATATACCCTTTTACTGCCCGTCCTGGATGTGGTGTTTTTGTGGAAACACAATAACTTGAAATGACAAGCAAAATATTGCATACGGAAGCAATGACTCCTGGACTATTTGATGAGCAGTCGTTTCGAATTTTGTGGTGCATGGTCTTGCGGGGACTTAGCGGAGCGGCTTCTGCGGCGAAGTTAAAAGATATGTTTTTGAACCGCCGCCTCGCCAAAGGTCATATTTGGGATTGGCGTAACGGTTAAAAAATGCATCCAGTCGCTCGTCAAGTTTTTTCTGAATGCCGGCATGTTTCGTCTGATTGACGAGGTTCTCTTGCTCATTCGCATCGTTCCCCAGGTCGTATAACTCATCAGGGCCGCTGGGAAAGCGACGGGTATACTTCCAATCCGGCGTGCGGATCATACGGCTGTTCTCAAATTCGTAGAAAATGACGTTGTCCCACTTCACTTGTCGACCTCGAAGAACCGCCGAGTAGTCGCGGCCGGGCAGCTCAGGCTTCTTTGGGATCCTGTCTTTGAATCCCAAGTAGCTCAACACCGTTGGCATCAGGTCGTAGTTCGAAACCATTATGTCCGATCTCCTTCCAGCAGGTATTCCTGCGGGATGGCGGAATATTAAGGGAATATGACCTGTTTCATCATAAGTGTGCAGCGGACGAGAGTGATCACCCATACCCCACATTCCGTGATGTCCACCACATAAGCCCTGGTCAGCCGTGAAGATGACAAGAGTGGTTTGCTTTAGTCCGAGGTGATCAAGTGTCTCCAAAACCCGGCCCACTCCGTCATCTATGCCGCTGACCTCAGCAGCGTATCGACGGATAGCCGTCAGGTTGTTGATGTACTGGCGGTTGTCCTGCAGCCAGGGATGTACAGGCATGCGCGGGAATGATTTAAGTTCCTTTTTAGCATAATAGGCGGCGTGGCGGTTTCGAGCAGGATTTTGGAGACTCTGACCTAAACCATAAGGTCCATTGTATGCAAGGAAAAGAAAGAAGGTATGGTTTTTGTTCTGCCTGATAAACCGTATACCATGGCCGGTCCAAAAGTCGGTCAGATAGGTCGGCTCCCGGCGAATCCGGCCGTTCTCTATTATGTCTGCTCCATAAAAGGTACTTGTGTGCCCGTGAGGCTTGGTTACCCAGTAGGTAAATCCCTCCTGTGGTTTTAAGTTGTCGCCCAGGTGCCACTTGCCGCTTAGACCGCATACATAACCCAGGCTGACAAGGATTTCCGGCAAGGTTTGAAACTCTCTAATTGTGTTATAGGCATCCGGGCCAATCTGGGCACCTTTGGCCCTGAGGTAACAATGCACTCCGTGTTGTGAAGGCATCAGGCCTGTCAGATAGGTTGCCCGTGTAGGCGAACAGACCGCATTGGAACTGAAGCATCGGGTAAATAATGTACCCTCACTCGCCAGCCGGTCTATGTTCGGTGTGAGAATCTCCCGGTTGCCATAGCAGCCCAGTGTCCAGGGGCCGTGGTTGTCGGTCATGATAAGTACAATATTCGGCAAGTTACTCGATTTTGCGTGCGTTGGGTAAATGTGCAATGCCGAAGAAAAAGCCCCGATTCCCGCAAACTTCAAGAAATCACGTCGTTTCATATTATCTCTCTTGTTGCAAAAAACTTCGGATCTCCTTTGTTCAGTATCGCCGGTTAGCGATGTGAAGGGGCATTTCTGTCGGACAATTTATTCAGCCACATCTCGATGGGTTGGTAGCTCCCGCTCCAATTTGCACCAACCAGATCAAAGTCACCATCAGCCCCGATATCAGCAGCCTGAATGTAATGTGAACCTTTAGTGGATACCACTTGTTTAATCCAGGACACACCCTTTTGCCGGTTAATGTAGACAACCACTTCGTCCGGATCGGCACCCTGGTGCATCTCCGCGGATACTACATCCACCATACCATCGCCGTTCATATCAGCAGCCGCCAGCCCATGAATCACGCACTCCACATGTTCGGCGATTATGTTTTCCTGCCAGCCTGGGACTCCGGGGTCCGCGGGCGCTTTGAACCACGAAATCCTGTAGAAACTACCTTTGAGCTCTGAAGGCGACAAAATCACGTCCGGGCGGCCGTCAGCATTTATATCCCCGACCTGGACTGTTGCGTTGGCGTGCCATTGACAGAAACCATGTGCGCTCCATGAGCCGGCGATGACCTTTCCACTGTTTTCGAACCAGATCCCGCCGATTACGATATCAAGATCACCATCTCTGTCGATGTCGGCAAGTTCGAGCCCCTCGCCGTGAGGACAATTGATGACCTTTTGCGTCCATTTGTCACCTTGACCCTGGTGCCAGAGGTAAATCCTGTTGCCGGCCTTTTGCCCAAATTCGGATTGGTCTCTTGTGACGATATCCAGTCTGCCGTCTCTATCGAGATCACCCAGCTCGATGTCATGCGTGGGGTGGTCTGCGACCTTATGCGCCTTCCAATTCTTGGGGGGCACATCGCCGCCAAGCCGGGGATTCTCATACCATATCAGACCACCCATGACGATGTCCAGGTCCCCATCTCCGTCCACGTCCCCTGCCTCGCCATCAACGGTCTTATAACCGCCCTGAGCAATTACTGTTTTCTTCCAGTTCGGATAGGCATACCACACAAGAGGACCATCGCGTCCCCCAATAACGATATCATCAAATCCATCTCCATCGATGTCGGCGATGATTTTCGCCCATGGATCTCTCGGGCCGTGTTCGTCCACAACGACGTGGTCGAAAGGAATCTGGGCCCAACCTGGAAGGCAAATGATGAGGACCAATACGGGAAAACGTGCCGACGGAATTCTTTCTTTGTTCTGTGAGTACATTTCTTAGGCCCCTTTCGGAATTTCCCATACCACTACAATGTCGAGCGTCATCGCTTTGTTTCCCACAGCCAATCACCAGTGACCTACTGTATGGGATCAAATTCCTTTGAAAAGCTGTAGTGTCCTGACCCGGTTTCACAAAGGACAAATCCCTCCTTTTCCCCAATCACCTTGATATCTTCGCATTTTGTAATCTTTACACCGCTTTCTTTCAAATTTTCGCGGGATTGAGAAGGAAGCCAGATTACAGCTTTGGTATTCGCCGGAATGGTTACTTCAAACAGATAATGTTTCGATTTCTTTTCCCACCTGCAAAAAATTGTTCCCCGAATACACGGCATCTTTATTTCTGCCGATGTAAGAGAGCCGGGCTGAGGTTTTATCCGCACTTTTCTGAAACCGGGTTTGATTGGCTCGATGCCAAAAAGCTTTCCGGGAATGATGTTGGCTGGCGCCGAACCCCAGGCATGGTTCCATGTCAGGTTGGGCTTGTACCGCTCATCCCAGGCTTCCGTAGTCATTGTTGAGCCGACCCTGATCATGTTCATCCAGCTTCGTACCGATTCCGATGTCATTAAATCAAGGGCATATTGGCTTTCGCCGGCTCTGTAAAGCGCTTCCAGGAAGTATTGGGCGCCGTATACACTGCAAACCATGCCTTTGCTTTTCATGTACCTAACCACGGTTGGAATCCGTTCTTCAGGAACAAGACCAAAAGCCAAAGGAAACATATTTGCGTGCAGGGTTGAATGCTCGGTTCCGACTCCATCCACGTAAATGCCTCTTTTTTCATCAAACAGCAGTCTGTTAAAGCTATCTTTTACCTTTGCTGCCCGGTCCGCGAAAAATTTTGCATCTTCGGACTTTCCAACTGCTTCTGCCATCTCCGCCATTAATACCAGAGAACGGTAGTGAAATGCGTTGACAACGGTGTTTATAGGCCTGAATACATAGCCATCCCGTTCACCGTTAACTGAGGGGCCGTGATAAGTTGGAAGATTTTTTTCGCCGGGCGGAGAGCCGGGAGGCCAGTCAACAATATCCGCAAATTGGTTGCCCGTATAGTGAAGGCTTTTCAGGAATTCTTTCGTTACGAGTCCCGTTTTTGTGCTTATCAATCCGTCCTCCCTCGCCAGGGCTGTGAGCGTTTTCTTTTTTATCTCATCGTAAAATGTCTCTATAGATTCCGTGTTTCCCGTGTGCATATAATCGGCCCATGCCATAAACACGGTGTGCATGTGCCATTCGGTCGGCCATGCCGGGTTGAAAATGAGGAAATGGTGTGTGTAGCGTCCGATTGAAAATTCCCGGTCAACCGAATAATGTCCAAGCTGTTGTATATAGGCATCTGCTTCATACGGCATGCGTTCGCGGTTTCCATCTGCATAGAGTGAAAGGAATGGTGTGGCCTTGAGTGTATATTTGCACAATTCCCAGACTTTGTTCAAATTACTGTTTGAGGATGTAAAGGAAGAAGCATCATCATCAAAATAATAAAACAGAGCGATTTGACGGATATCGCCAGACTCGATTTTCGAATGGCTTCCCACGATTTCCGCATAACGGTATGGAACAACCTCAAGGATGTGTTCGGGCAGAACCTGACTATTGGGATAATGTGAAATGTGTCTCGGCAATTCTATTGTGTAGGAGTGCTTGCCCTTTTTGAGTGTAATTTCAATCTTTTTGAATCCGATATTCGTTTTGCCTGGTTTCTTGTGAACGCGATTGTTTCCTGTTTTTCTTTCCCCAAGAAAGACCGTTACCTTGTTTCCTTCAATTTGGCTTGTGAGAGTCACACGCAATGTGGTAAATGCAGCTTTGCCGAAATCTACAAAGTAATCTGATTCTGAATTCTGAGTAATCTTTTCCGGCGGTATTTCATGGAAGGATGCCTTTTGACGGTTCTCAAGGAACCATCCGCCATTTTCCATTTGTATCCACTTGCTTTCCGCCGGCCATTTGCGCTTCAACTGTTGAAAATTTCCTGTTATGAATGCCTGAGGTTTACTGAAGGGACCGGGTTTCCCGAAAATGTCCCAGGTTTTCACCTTCCACCAGTAATTTGTGTATGACTCAAGGGGTTTACCTCTGTATTCTATGTTAATCGACCGGTCGGAAGAGGTTTTTCCTGAATCCCACATATTGCCCCGATCTTTCTGTATATTATCGTAACTGGAAGCCACTAAAATGTGGAAGGCCGTCTGACATGCGTTACGTCTTTTGTCATTCACAATCCAGCTAAATTCAGGATTTGAATCCGTTATGAGAGCTTGGCCGGGATCCCTGAGTAATTCACACAACAAACCGTAAGGTGCGTCCGGCTCAGCTTGGGCCGGGCATGCAATTGAAAGCAGTGAAAACAGTGATAATGAAATTGGAAGCGTCAAAGCTTTGAGTTTCATTGGTTCCTCCCTGTGTATTTTTTAGGTTTGCACTTTTCATCGTTTATATCATACCCACTGTACCAGAAAACACAATCGTAAAAGTGCCTTTCCTAAATATAAACCTAAATGCATTCCTTAAAGGTGTTGGAAAGTTGTTGATTGATTTATCAATCATAGTGTCGAGTAGACATATAGTAGCAATATTTTGGCATAGTCTTATTCCTATGTTTCTCAGCTTTTTTGGGCTTGGCGCACCTTCAACTCTACTACAACCTGAAAGCCCGTTATCTACCAATTCTGCGAAAAAGCCCTTCCAATAAACTTTGTGTTATCAAACAGTTATGAAATAGTCAAAATTCATGAGAGGTTTCAATGGACGTTTCAGTTTCATTCATTATAATCGTCACAAGCTGATGTTCCGCTGACTGATGATATGGAGGATATTTTGGGGTATATTTTCATATTTTTTCTTGACATTGTCACTACTGATGGGTACACTTTTTCATAATTAGGAAGAAGTGATAATAAGCAGCTTTGAAAGATCCTAACGAGATTTTCGCTGCCGGGGCATCAAGATATCGCATGAAGGAGAGTGGAGAAAAATTTGTTGAAGCACTCGTAACGGAAGAAGGAAGATGGTCCGCTCTTACTTGATTATGATACAATTCACAGGAAGGAGGCAAGTAATGAAAGTTCGACAATTCTCAGTAGTAGTTATGTGTTTGGTTCTGGTTGCGTGTACGCTGGCATATAGTGCCGAATACGATCAAAATGGAAGGCTAAACTTATTGAGAGGAGACCTAAACCGGGATGGTTATATTAATTTCCCTGATATTGGCGTGCTTGCATCGGCCTGGTTAGAGCAGGATTGCAGTCTGTCCAATCGGTGTGCCGGGGCAGATGTATTTTTTACATGCGGTGATGGCAGTATCAATTCTAAGGACTTCGCTGTAATTGCAGAAGGATGGGGCTCATGCACAGATCCGTGTGATCCCTGTTGCATTCACATGCCACTGACTTTGTATGAACCGGCGGGTGTTTCTGGGTTGTTCGACGCAGAAATAGTGAATTTATTTTCAGGCGAGTTTTATAAATCGGAAGTGGATATGCGGATTCCCGGCAGGGGTATCGACTTTGTTTTTGCTCGCACGTATCGCTCGCGAACGGGGGCAAATACCTCGATTGGTAATAACTGGAGCCACTCTTATGACATACACCTCGAAGCGTGCAGCGGCAATATGATTTTACATGACGGCAGGGGGCGTCGGGACACTTATTATGCTCAGCCCAACGGTACATGGGCGGCCAGAGGGTTTTTCCGGGAAATCTCGCAGAATCCTGATGGCTCTTTTATGATGGTCTTCCGCGATACGAGCAAATGGAATTTCAACTAACTAGTGCTCCGTCTCTATTCAATTGATGGGTAGAGCCTTTTTAGTCTTATCCTTGCATCAGAAGTTGTAAACCGCCAGTCGACCTTTGCTTCCTTGGCATCTCGCTTTTCGGCCCATGCCATTGATTCACTT
>JAOUFU010000056.1 GCA_029858035.1 Phycisphaerae bacterium | reverse complement strand
TAAAGTATTGCTTGATGCAGGTCGAGTAACGACGCGAATCCTGCTGCTTTCGCAGGATGCCTTATTAGCGGCTCAAAATAACGTGACGAGGGCCTTAATAGATCACTTGGATGCCAAGTTGAGTTTTTACCGGGATGTTGGTATTATGCAGGTCAAGCCTGATGGAATGTGGGAGTAAAAAATACAATGGCTGACAATAACGGAAAAAGTAATCAAGGTAAATCAGGACCTCGCCGCCGAGGCGTGCTGAGGTTGATGGGCAGAAAGGGATTTTGGGCGGTCTTAATCCTCACTGCGGTTGTCCTGATTATAGTGTTGCTCAAGGTGGTGCGTGGTGTTGAGGATCCGACGAGCGGCCTTGCTACCTTCGTTGCCAAACGTGGGCCATTGACAATTAGTATTCCCGAGTCGGGTACGATCAAAGCCAGAGAAAAAATCATCATCAAGAACGAGATTGAAGGAAGGACATCCATTGTTTCGCTCATCCCAGAGGGGACGCACGTTAAGAAAGGAGACCTCTTAATTGAGTTGGACGCCAGTGCGCTTGAGGACAGCAAAATCGACCAGGAAATTGCCGTCCAGAAGGCCTTTGCGGCTTTTATCGACGCAAACGAGACGCTCGCCGTGGTGCAAAATCAGTCTATAAGTGATGTGAATGTTGCCCAGTTGACTCTTGAATTCGCCATACAGGACCTGGATCAATATATAAAGGGCAAGTATCCCAACGAAGAGACGACTGCTAACAACGATATAACCTTGAGAGAAGAGGAGCTTAAACGTGCCGAAGAGACCCTGACGTGGTCACAGAAGCTGTACGAAAAGAAATATATCTCACAGACTGAACTTATGGCCGACAAACTGGCGGTGACCCGCAGTAAAAACAACCTGGAGCTGGCACAGAATAACCTCGGTCTGCTGGAGGACTTTACGTACCATCGCAATATAGCGCAGTTCAGAAGTGATGTTACACAGGCCGAGATGGCGCTGGAGCGTACGGAACGTAAGTCCAGGGCTCAAGTTATACAGGCGGAGGCGGATTTGAAGGCCAAAGAACTTGAGTATAAGCGCCAGCTGGACAAATTCGATAAAATTGAGGATCAGCTAAAGAAAGCCAAGATATACTCCCCGGTAGATGCAATGGTAATCTACGCAACAACGGCTTCAAGAGGTGGTTTCCGCGACCGTCGAGATCCGATGGATATAGGTGTTGAACTCACCGAAAGGCAGGAGCTGTTCCACCTCCCGACGGCGCAATCAGCGATGGTTGAGGTGGACATCCATGAGGCGAGCCTTGAAAAAGTCCGGTTGGGTCTTCCGGTAGTTGTGACAGTTGATGCGCTGCCGGGCCAAAAATTCTTCGGTTCTGTCCAGCGCATAGCTCCATTGCCCGATCCGCAGAGTATGTGGATGAATCCCGATTTGAAGGTGTACAATTCGGACGTATACCTGGAAGGTAATATACCATCGCTGCGTACCGGTATGAGCTGCAAGGTTGACATAATCGTAGAGCAGTATAAGGATGCGGTGTATGTGCCGGTTACGACGGTGTTGCGGGTCGGAGGAGAATCTACTGTCTTCGTTGTCAAGGACGGCTCTATCGAGGAACGGAAGGTCAAGGTTGGCCTGGATAACAGAAGGATGATTAGAATAATTAGCGGTCTTGATGAGGGCGAAGTCGTTTCGATGACGCCTCCACTGAAGTCCGCAGCTATTGATTCTGGTTCAGGAATAGTCGGCGGATTGTCCGGTACCGGTGATGAGTTGAAGGAGAGGATAAATGAGAAGCTGGAGGAGACCAATGGAGCAGAGGTCCGCAGGCCACCGAGTGTGCCTTCGGAAGGTGTTGAAGGACCGCAGCGGGGAATTGGTCCCGGAGGCGTAGGTCCGGGACAGGGACCAGCGGGCAGAGAAGGGCTTGAGAGTTTAACACCAGAGCAGAGAGAACAGATGCGCAAGCGTTTCGAGAACATGACGCCGGAGGAGCGGGAAAAGATGCGGCAGCGTCAGGGTACGGGCCGGAGGCAAGGAAGAGGAGAAGGTTCAAGACAGGGTGGAGGCCCGAGAACTCAGGGATCGGGAAGGGATTAGTAAATGATAGAACGGGCCTGCTCACAGGAAGTAAAGGAAATAGTCAAGCTTGAAGACGCCCAGAAGATTTATCAGATGGGAACGCAGGAAGTTAAGGCCCTGGCCGGCGTAACTGTGTCGTTTAAGAGGGGCAGCTTCTGGGCCATTATGGGACCCAGTGGTTCAGGTAAAAGTACGATGATGAACATCCTCGGATGTTTGGACCGGCTGTCATCGGGCCGGTATTACCTCGAAGGCCGGGATGTGAGCACTCTTGATGATGATTCTCTTAGCGAGCTCCGGCTCAGGCACCTTGGATTCATATTCCAAAGCTTTAACCTGATTCCCCAATTGACCGTCCAAAGAAACATAGAATTGCCATTATATTACCTTGGTTGGGATTCAATCCGAAGCGCCCAGCGTGCAAAGGAAATAGCTGAAGAAGTGGGACTTGGAGACAGATTGGATCACCGACCTACGGAGCTTTCCGGCGGGCAAATGCAAAGGGTCGCGATCGGCAGGGCACTGGCGAACGACCCACAGATACTTTTTGCCGATGAACCTACGGGTAATCTGGATTCTGCGACAGGTGAACAAATCCTGGAGCTGCTGGTCAAGTTGAACGAACAGGGCAAAACCATCATTATCGTGACCCACGAATATACAATTGCCGACCACGCCCGGCATAAATTGCACATGTTAGACGGCAGGATCGACAGAATCGAGGGGAATTGCAATGAGGCAAACTAGGTTCGCTCGAAATATATGGCTCGGTATCGAGAACCTGCTGCTTCACAAGCTGCGCTCATTCCTAACCATGCTGGGTGTTGTCTTTGGCGTGGGCAGCGTGGTGGCAATGCTGTCTGTGGGAGAAGGCGCGAGCAAGGAAGCCCTCGAACAGATTCGAAAACTCGGCAGCAATAATATTATTGTTTCGTCGGTAAAGTCCGCAGAAGAAGAGGCCATGAGCACGACTCATTCACACATGAGCATCTACGGCTTGCTTTATGAAGACCATATAAGAATTGCTGAGAGTTTCAGTCATGTGAAACAAACCGCGCCCGCGAAAATTATGCGCAAGGATTCGCGTCTCGGTGAAAAAGAGATGGAGCTCCGAGTTGTGGGAACGACCGCTCAGTGGTTTGAGCTTGTGCCGCGTGAGGTTGTTGCCGGTCGTGTTCTTTTGCCGTTGGATGTGGCGCAAAAAACACCTGTGGCCATTTTGACCGAATTCGGCGCCAGAAAAATCCTTGCCACCGAGAGCACGATAGGTCAGACTATCCGCATCGGCGGCGACCAGTTTGAAGTCATCGGCATCGTCAAAAGTGAAAGCGGCCAGGCCCAGGCCGGCAATATTCAAATTCAAATTCCCGACCAGGAAGTCGATGTTTACGTTCCCATGGAGGTGGCGCGCCGATACTTCGGTGACATTTTTACCAAACGTACTTCGAGCGGAGACGAACGAGAAAAGGTGGAGCTGCATCAGATTATTGTCGAGGTGGATGAGGGTGAGAGAGTTGAGGCCATAGCGGCCGGCATCGAGAGGATGCTGGAACAGTTTCATAAAAAGAAGGATTATTTAGTGAGTGTTCCTCTGGCTCTGCGGAAGCAGGCCGAAGCTACGAAGCGAAGGTTCAATATTGTACTCGGGTCCATCGCGGGTATTAGTTTATTAGTCGGCGGAATCGGAATTATGAATATTATGCTGGCTTCGGTAACAGAGCGTACACGCGAGATAGGAATTCGGCGGGCCATCGGCGCCAAGCGCAGACAAATTGTCTATCAGTTTCTTATCGAGACTACGGTTCTGTCTACTACCGGTGGCATCATCGGATTGGGTATGGGCGCTCTTATCCCGTTCTTGATAACGTATTTTTCCGGGATGATCACAGTGATGACCTGGAAAGGAATTCTCTTGCCCCTTTCAATCAGCGTGACTATCGGCATTCTCTTCGGGCTATATCCTGCCATACATGCCGCAAAAGTAGACCCCATCGTGGCTTTGAGGCATGAATAGAGTATCATTTCAGCACTGCATTCGTATTTTGCGCTGATTGCAAAATCTTTTCGTGACTGCAAAAACTTCCTTGACCTGTCTGGGGATAAAAGGTAAAACCACCGCAAAATTCGTTTCTCGTATAAAGCGAGTCACGATCCATTAATTGCAAGAGGCAGGATAAACAAAGTCGTTAAGGAATCAGTATGGTTCAGGAGATGATTTTTGGAGTGGCGGGGGGGCTTGGATTGTTTTTGTTTGGTATGATCCAGATGTCCGAGGGTCTTAAAAAGGCCGCCGGCACAAAACTCAAAAACATTCTCGAATCAATGACAAAAAACCGCGTCGTAGGCTGTCTTGTCGGTGCGGGGATCACGGCTTTAATCCAGTCAAGCTCTGCGGCAACCGTTATGGTTGTCGGTTTTGTCAACGCAGGGCTGCTGACTCTCAAGCAGGCCATATCGGTGATTATCGGCACAAATATCGGCACAACAGCCACAGCCTGGCTTGTTTCGATTTCAGGTTTTGAATTTAAGATAACCACGTATGCGCTGCCTGCCATAGCAGTCGGTTTTGGCATGCAGATATTCGGCCGGACAAGAAGAGTCAAAAACATAGGAGAAATCATTCTTGGTTTCGGCATCCTGTTCATCGGGATTGACTTTATGAAGGGGGGCTTTGACGGACTTGAAGACAGCCCCGGGACGCAGGCATTTTTTGTGAAGATAGCGAAGCATCCCCTTCTGGCCATTCTGGGCGGGATGGTCATTACGATGCTTATTCAAAGCAGCTCGGCAGCGGTTGCCAGTATTCAGCTGCTGGCTATGAGCAAGGCATTTGGGCCCGACTGGTCGGTGGCACTTAACGTGTCTATACCGTTTATTCTTGGCAGCAATATCGGGACGACTATAACGGCACAGCTCGCAGCGTTTCGAGCGAATATAAACGCACGTCGGGCCGCTTGGGCGCATACGATGTTCAACGTCATCGGGGCCCTTATCTGTGTTTGGTTCATCGGGTGGATCTCCAAGCTGGTTCGTATAATCGGCCCAGAACTGACAGAAGAGACTATCGGTGTATCTATCGCCATTGCTCACACAACCATTAAAGTGTTCGAGGCAGTGTTCTTCCTTCCGCTGACAGGAGTGCTGGAAAAAATAGCAGTTAAAATTGTTCGGGAGAAACCCGGTGACCTGGTTGTTCGGCCTACGGTGTTGGAGAAACATTTGCTGGCAACGCCGGAACTGGCTATGGATCAGGCCCGGCGTGAGATAGTGCGGATGGCAAGAACATCCAAAAGAGCGGTTCGTCTGGCCATCGAGGGACTCGTTGAAAAGGACGGTAGAAAACTTGGTATGGCACGGACGACCGAAGATGTGATAGATACTCTCCAGTATGAAATCACGTCTTATCTTGCAGCGTTGTCAACAAAGGAGCTTTCTGTTCAGATGTCTACGGAGCTGCCGGTGTGGTTGCATACGATTAACGACCTTGAGCGTGTCGGCGACCACGCCGTCAATATTGTCGAGGTTGCCGAGCGGAAGATAGAGCAAAAGCTTTCCTTCAGTGAGTCCGCAGTGGTCGAGGCGGGTCAATTGAAGAAAGAGGCAGAGCAGATGTGTGATTACATCATCAAAGCTTTAGAAGATAACGATATTGAGGCGGCCAAATCAGCTCTGATTAATGAAGATAACCTTAATAGAATGCAGATAGATTTTCGTCGCAGCCATGTTCAGCGTATGAGCGAGGGTGTCTGCTCACCCGAGACAGGGCTGATATTTATTGACCTTGTTGACAATGTCGAAAAAGTGGGCGACCACCTCAAAAATATCGCACAAGGGGTGATAGGCGGCCTGCAGTGGGATGGATTCGAAACCATAACTTCTCGCAGTCCCGAACAGGATATTGATGAGGATTAAATCCATTTTATGGCAATCGCAGGAAATCCCGCTTGACTGATGAAACTAAAGCATGTAAAACTGCCCCGCAATCATAGTTTATTTTGATTTTAAGGCATCAGTAATGATATTTAATAAAGGTTGGATTATCATTAAAATCTAATCGATTTGTATTGGTACAAATTTCTGGAAGGGATAATGCTGTGAAGAAATGCCATCAAGGCAAGGTCATTTTAGCAGCACTTTCGCTGCTTACCATTCTTCTGTTTTGTGCGGCAACTGACGGAAGTGAAAAGGACATTCAAACTTCTTCAGACATAGCTGTCAAAGGAGATTCAAAGGGGGGGCTGACCGAAGAACAAATCAACAGTGAAATGAGCTGGCTTGAGGATAGTAACTACAGAAAGGCGAATGAGTTAAGAGAGTTGCGCGAGAAAGAACCCGAAAAGTTTGAAGCCGAACTGAAAAAAGCCGTCTTTCGCGAAAATGTCAAGCAAGCCGTTTTTGGTACGGCATTTCTTACGATAGGGGGATTGGGTTTATTCCTGTTTGGAATGGGATTGATGTCGGAAGGTCTGAAGAAGGTCGCAGGTCGAAAGCTCAGGAGAATTGTCGAATCAATGACGAAAAGACCCTATATTGCCTTTCTTGTCGGCGCGGGCGTTACAGCTTTAGTTCAATCCAGCTCTGCAACAACGGTGATGATAATTGGGTTTGTCAACGCAGGTCTGCTCACTCTCAAACAGGCGATATGTGTTATTATAGGGACAAATGTAGGCACAACAGTAACAGCGTGGCTGGTGTCCATATCCGGGGTTGGCGCTCTTAAGATCACGCTTTATGCCCTGCCGGCGGTCGGGATAGGATTCTTTATGCGGACATTGGGCAAAACGCGCAAAACGAAAAGCACAGGGCAAATACTGCTGGGCTTTGGAATATTGTTTGTCGGTATCGCTTTTATGAAGGAGGGCTTCGAACCGTTGGAAAGAAGCGAAAAAGTAAAAACACTTTTCATCGCGCTGAGTGAATGGCCTATATTGGCTATCTTGGCCGGAACTGTGCTGACGACGCTTCTTCAAAGCAGCTCGGCAGCCATCGCTATCGTACAATTGCTTGCTATGGAAGGGGCTTTTGGAAGCGAATGGCAAAGTGTTCTTAATGTTGCGATACCGTTCGTATTAGGCAGTAATATAGGTACAACGATTACTGCTCAGCTTGCAGCCCTGCAGGCTAATTTAAATGCAAAACGCGCCGCCTGGGCTCACACGTTTTTTAATATACTTGGTGTTATCATTGCTTTTCCGTTTGTTCATCTTGGTTGGTTCAGCGCTTTAGTTGGAATAATTTCACCCTGGGAACTGGGGCCTGGTACGATTGCAGCTAATATCGCCATTGCACACACGGTATTTAATGTTGGTAATTCGGTCATATTTTTACCCATATCAGGTCTGTTGGCCAAATTGGTCATTAAATTGGTTCCGGAGAGGGCCGGTGATGTAGCAGCCAAGCCAGTTGTGCTTGAGGAGCATCTTCTTGATACGCCGGTGATCGCACTTGAACAGGCAAAGCTCGAAATCATTCGAATGGCAAAGACAGCAAAAACAGCCCTTGAAAATTCTATCGATGGAATTGTCAACGATGACAGAAGGAAACTCGAGTCGACAAGACAGATAGAAGATTATTTGGATGAATTCCAGTATGAAATTACATCCTATCTTTCGGCATTATCACGCAGAGAGGTATCTGATGAAGTGTCTGTTGAATTGCCTGTACTTTTGCATACGGTTAACGACCTCGAGCGTATCGGCGACCACGCCGTCAATGTTGTCGAAATTGCCGAACGAAAGATCGAGCAAAAGCTTGTATTTAGCGACTTCGCGGTCGACGAGGCTGACCAGTTGAGAAAAGAGGCAGAGCAGATGTTTGATTATGTCATAGCGGCCCTGGAGAATAATGATGCCGGTGCAGCCAGGGCAGCCTTGGTTAACGAGGGTAACCTCAATAAGATGCAGATGGATTTTCGCTACAGCCATGTTCGGCGTATGAGCGAGGGGGTCTGCTCGCCTGAGGCCGGCCTGATATTTATCGACCTTGTTGACAATATCGAAAAAATCGGTGACCACCTGACCAATATCGCACAGGCAGTGATAGGCGGGCTTCAGTGGAATGGAATCGAGCTGGAAGAGCCTCCGAGTTTTTGACGGAGTTTGGTTATTGGTAATTTACCAATTACCAGTTAAGTGATTGTTACTTTTTTGTTGAGAGGAGAGCCGATGATAATATTTCCAGGAACCGTATTTATGCGGGAGTTTGCTTTAAAGTATTCGGTAATTTGACAGGCGAGGTCTTTTACCTCTGGCATTCGAGCAGATCGAGCGGATACTGGAATGATACTAATTTCCTTGGTACTTGGTTGAAATTCCGTTTTTAGCCGTTGCCTGCATATCTGTTGTGTACAGCTTTATCGCGCTAAAACCATAGTAGTTTAGGATGGGCGTTACTTTGTCCTTAGCGATCCTTAATTCTTTGATGTCACGTTCCAGTAGGTCCGTGAGGACGGCTTTCTTATAACCTTTGAGGCCGATTGTGAGCGGTTTGGACTGTCCTGCAATCTCCCGGAGGCGCAATATACAACCTTCGGCATCTCCGTCTGCCGGTTTCAGACACGTGGCGATGGCTCGTGTCGGATCGACTGTTATTACCTGTTTATTTCTCCTTGCATTGGGGATTTTGCCCAACGCGGCCAGCAGTGGTGAAGCTGTACTTCTACTCCATGTGAAAGCCTCGGTGTTTCTGTACCCACCTGTATGTGCCCGCAGGGAATAACGGAAGCGAAAGTTGGTGACACCATCTTGGTCCCGTGTAACCTCACGGTAGTTCTGGTCATTGCCAAGTGCTTCGAAGGTAATTGGATCCAAATCAAGGCGCAGCACAAACGCATCAAGTGGAGCAATCATGATGCCGATTCCTTCCGACACGGACGTATCCACGAATCCCTGCACAGCGAACCGGCGTGTGTCCGCTCCGGGGAGCAGGTCACCTTCCGGTTGTGGGCGGGGACGAATTACGGCACCGGTAGTATCAACTCGCAGCACAGCCTGCTTATGCAGTACTGGGAAGACCTGACACAGGCGCTGCTTTTGTGTTGTGACCGGCTTCGTGATGTGCAGGTCGAAATCCACATGGTCAAGGTCAGCATATACGGTTACGAAATTCGTTATATTAAGCCCTTCGACAGTGCCGTCTATCTTCAATCTTGCCAGCACAGGTCCCGAAGTTACTTCCTCTGAATTGATGTTTTTCAGAGTATGCTCATTGCCGTCGAAATAAATTGTTTGGCACAGGCTGCGACCGACTTCCGGCACAACCAGTTCGGTTCCGCTGGCTTTATGGATGAGGCTGGAAATCCCGCCGGTTTCAAAGTCCACTTTCAAACGGTAGTAGGGGCTTTCAAGGTGGGTAGCTGATGCCGTTAGTTTCATGGGTTGAGTTTTTATTGAAGGCATAGGCTTAACGTTCAATTGTGCAAAGCCAAAACCTGCAATCTCCGGTGAGACCAGATATAAGACTCTTTTGTTGTTTTCGGGAACTATCTGGGAATTGAGGATTTGTCCTTTATCGAGTATGCCACCGCCGTTTTCAGGAAAATCGAGGCGAACGAGGGACCTCCGTAAAAAGCTAAGATTATTAAAGAGGGTAATATTTTGCGTATTAGTTATTAATCCGAGGCCGTCCCAGGCCTGTTTCATAAGTTTGTCGGCCTGTCTGTTTAGCTCAATGCTCCATTTTTTTCGCAGCTCTGCATTGTGACGTTTGTTGCTGTTGTTAGTGCCGTTCCATGCGTGGTCTGACAACATAGACCAGCACCATTCTGCTCTTTCACGTTCGCTGTGTGTGGCCTCGTGAAGTTCGGGTTTGTTATAAGCTGCGATGACGAACAGCGTTTCGGCTGCAAGAAATCTTCTTTCTCCTTCTCGCATATCGGCAACGTATTTAGCCAGCGATACGGGCCATAGGTCCCACGAGTGCCCAAAACAGCCGCTTAGGGTAGGTAAAAACGGTGTCTTTTCCTGGATCTCGTCGACGGCATGGCAGAATTGCGGCAGCGTTGCATTGACCAGCTTTGGATGCGTCCCTGGCTTGGCATTATATTTTATGATTGCCTCGGCAAAGCTGCGGGCCTGTCCGCCGCTGCGCGGAGAAATGTCACCGTGTGTTCCACTGGCCAAAACCACTTGCAGGGGGTAGTCTTTGCCAAGATTGATGTAGTGATGCAACCATTCTTTCGTAATGGCTTCCGGTTTGCGAAGTAAATACGCCCCTTGAGTGTAGTTTGATTTGCTTGATGCCCATTTGTCGAGGACAACTCGTATTTTACTGCCGTCGGGGCCTTCGAGGCTGAACAGCGGCGGATTCTTCAGGTCACTAAAAGTAGAATCATAGCCGAGATATGCTATTGAAAGCCATCGGATACCACAGCCGGCAAGTATTGAAGCGACTCCCCAGGGCAGGCACGGTTGCTCGATGTGTTCCGCGACGTCGAAGTTTATTCCCAAATCTCTTTCCAGCCTGCGAGCCGGATAAAATGTTCGAATTGCACCCTCGACACTCTGAAATCCCCACAGGGAATTGCACAGGTAGGGGCTAACGAATACCCGGCCTTCCTTGATACGTTGAATGAGTTCAGCCTTTCGCTCCGGATAGTGATCGATAAAGCACAATGCTTCCTGCGTTACCGCCATATTGTATCGGTTGCGATTGGCCGGCTCTTCGTTATCTGTTCGATTTATCTCATCCAGATGAGCACGGACTATATCAGCAAAGCTTTTACGAGCCTGCTTTTCCGTTAAGCCCCATGTATAATCGGGGCAGTTATCGTTAGTGATATAGATGGTCCATTCAGAGGTGTCTGCCTGTAACTGGGCACCTGTGGTAGTCACCATTGCCAAAATAAGGCAGACGGCGAGCCAACATAACGTTTTATTTACAGGATTTGACCTATACCTGTCAGCTCTTAAGAGTTGCTTTGAAATATACATTGAGTATCTCCAAACAAGACAATAGGATACTGAACTCACCTTATAAGTACAACCGTCTTTTATCCTATATGTTATGATGCACAGAAAAGTGTGAGAAGGATATCATGCTCATAAAAAGAATAGTCGGTATTGACGTCGGCGAAAGGCCGTCGTACAATGGAATAAAACGAACAGGATCTGTCGTAAACTGCCGTCGTAATTTCTGGAGGAATGGTCACTATGAGATACTTGAAGCCTGTGTCTTTTTTGGTTTTATGGATATCCTTGGTACTGTTTTGGGTATCAGTCGATGCGTACGCTGAACAGATATCGCCGGACGAAGCTGTTGTTGGAGAGAAGGTAAATATTGCCGATTTTGGCAGACAGCTATCAGGAGATAATTTTATTGGCTGCCAATGGGATGAACCGCGTGACATTTATGAAATTCGTATTTGGGGTATTGATAGACGCACTGCCGAATCGCTGAGGCTTGAGTGGTGGGGCAGTGTCTGGCCAAACAACGGCAGCGGCGGATGGATGAGGCTCGACGACCCTTGGAACGGAAAGTGGGTGCGAACCAACGCGAAACCCAAATTGAATAAATCGGGTCAATTCGTGTTTAAGTTTCCACCCTTGGGCAAGGAGGAATGGTCACAGTCGCTTAAGCCGGGTCAATATACGGACAAGAAGCAGCCCATATTCCGAAACACACTTAAAGTCCGGCTGGTTTCCGAAGAGAGGGATATTCCGAGTCAGTCGCGCGTTATGGTATTCGGCAATTCACACTGGCGTCAGGCGACTTTCGATATTGAAACGCGGTTCTCCAGTGAAGGTATCATATCCGGTCGTATCGAGCTGATTAATGGTGTGATGATGAGTATTGAGAGCCTTCCTTCACCGAGGTCTGTACAAGTTGATGGGGCCGGTTGGAAAACAAAAGGTGCAGCAGACGGCTCAGCAGGAGTACGTGTTAAAATTCTATACGTGGGCGTCGATGATTTGAATTCCAACAATTTGACGCGGGTAACGGTTCGGCTGGGCCTTCATCCTCGCGCTCTGGGCTTTTCATTTGTACCCCAGGATGTGCTCAAGGAAGGTACTATCCGTATTCCGGTATTCAAGACTATCGTCAGTAACGTTTTCAGAAGTGACGAGATTATGTCATCGGGGGACAAATGGCGCGGCCCTGTGCGGGTTCGCATTTTGGAACGGCCGGAGATGACACGCGAAATGGCCATGCAAGGCATTCCACGCCTTTCACCGCTTCGCTGGGTCCCGTTGGGAGTACCTTCCGCTCGGCAGGAATTCTTTGTCGGGCCAAACGGAGACTGGAAGATATCAGCTTTGAGTCTTAACACGGACAAGGGCAGGGATACAAAGCGCTGGATATTTAAAAAGGATTTTGGTAAAGAGCGCCAGTGGGATGAATTTGCCACCTTACTTGACACGCGACAGAAACCGGAATTTGACGGCGGCGACCGTCGGGAGGTTCGTCGCTATCTTGAGGATGGACACCTGCCGTTGATTCACGTGGAATGGAAAAACGGGGCGCTTCATTATCATCATGCTCTGACAACGACTATTCTGCTCGGTGACTATGGGGATGATATTTTGCGTCGAGGTGATGAAACAGTAGTGTTGTTGAGCAAGCTTCAAATAATCAACACTACCAGCACAGAGCAAATGGCCGGTTTGAATCTTAAATATTCGATAAATACACCAATCAGCTTGCAGAAGGATGGTGTCATTATTGTGCAGTCCGTCGACAGCAATGGTTTGACTGCTTTACGCGGAATTATTTCTATGGATAGACCGGCGGGTGGAGGTGTGGGGAATTGGCAGGTAAAAGCCGGCGAAGGACCGGAGTCTTCTGCGATTATCTGCTGGCAGGAGAAGCTCAGCCCCGGCGAAACCCGGACGGTTTATTTCAAAACGCCTTTCGTTGAACTGCTGGATGCAGAGGAATTGAAACGTTTAAAGGAGATCCGTTTTGAGCAGGAAACTCGTGCTGTTTTGGACTACTGGTGAACACGGCTCGCAAAAGGTATGCAGATAGAAGTTCCCGATGAAGCACTTAACAACTTTTATAAAGCGAATCTCTGGCATAACGTGATTACGACGGACCGCGATCCACAGACAGGACTCTATAACCAGGGCGTCGCAACGATTCGCTACCGGGTGTTTGCAAACGAAACGGTCATGATTGCCAGGTCGATGGACATGCGCGGAGAGCATCTCGATGCAGAACGGTTTCTTGAACCGATGCTTCATTATCAGGGACAAGAGGCTTTGAAAGGACGCTTCTCCACGAAGGATGGAGTATTTCATAGTGCCGGTGACTATACGCACGGGGAATACGCGATGAACCACGGTTTTACACTTTGGGGAGTGGCCGACCATTACCTGCTGACACGCGACCGTGCTTACCTGCAGCGTGTCGCGCCTAAACTGGTCAAGGGTTGTGACTTTCTTATCAAAGAACGTGCTTCTACTATGGGTAAGCCGGGTTTGGCAATTTATGGTCTTTCGCCGGCGTCATCCCTTGAGGATGTAGTGGAGTACCAGTACTGGTTCGCAACTAACGCGTATTTTTATCTTGGTATGAAACGGACTGCCCAGGCACTTGCGGATATCGGCCATCCGGAAGCCGGTCGCATCGCCGCCGAAGTGGAGAAATATCGTCGTGATATTGAGGCCGGTACCCGCGAGGCAACGACAAGGTCGGCTGTTGTTCCGTTACGTGACGGCAATTACATTCCTTATGTTCCTTCACGCGTATATCAGTGGCGGCACCTTACCGAAGGCTGGATTCGCGAGGCGCTGTACTGCTCGCTGCATCTTGCTATGGCTGAAGTTGTGTCACCGGATGACCCCTTGATGACCTGGATGCTGGATGACCTTGAAGATAATATCTTTTTCTCATGGCAGTCAGGCTATAACGTAAGCGATTACCAGAAACGCTGGTTCGAACGCGGTGGAATTACATTGCAACCCTGCTTACTTGATATGCCCATCGTTTATATGGCACGCAACGAAATCCCTGCTGCGTTGCGCGCATTCTGGAATACTTACGCGCTATTGATTTATCCTGACACTCAATGTTTTGCCGAATGGGCACGCAGCTTCGGCATCGGCGGGGGACCTGTTTACAAAACTTCAGACGAATCTCGATTTGTGATTTGGCTGCGCCAACTGCTCCTCTGGGAAAATGGTGACCAGTTGTGGCTTGCACGTGCGACGCCGCGGGAATGGCTCGAAGATGGAAAAACCATACGCATCGAACGAGCCAAAACCATCTTTGGCACCGTGAGTATGGTTGTCCGCTCTGAGGCTGCTAAAGGGAAAATTCTTGCTGAGTTGTCCCTGCCAAAGAGCAAGCCACCATCCGAAGTATGGCTTCGCTTGCGTCACCCGCAGGGAAAGCACCCACGTCGAGTCTCTATCAATGGAAAGCTCGTAGGGCCGGAGCGAATTGTCGGCAGCGACATTCGAATAGTGCCCGGCATAAAGGAGTTATCACGCCCCTTAGATCTCGTTGCGGAATATTGAGCGGAAAGCTGAAAAGTCAAACAATATTGCGCAAGGATTCTACGGATTTGCGACTCCGGGTGAAGGTGTGGCCGCTTGCCAGTTGGCTACGTCATTTCCATAATCAGCCGATACCTTACGGGAAAGCGATTTGCCAAGCCCATCGGC
>JAOUFU010000483.1 GCA_029858035.1 Phycisphaerae bacterium | reverse complement strand
CTTTTGGTGTGAGGAGATTGTTGCGATTAGGATCCTCGAAAAAGCAAGGCAGATAGGTACCGAGACTCCTTCAGTAGCAATGGGAAAAACGTGGTTTAATCGCTGGGAAGACACACTTCGGCACGCTTATTATACGCACTTTGATATTCCTGCGTTGATTGCAGAAAAAGACGCCTGCTACGCTCTGTTCTCCGGGGGGACATGTCCCGGCGGGCTTCCCGACTGCGATAATGCGTGCGACCTGGAACACAAGAACGAAATCGCCTGTCTGGGAGAGTGCCTGATTCGTGAGGTCGGCAACGCCATGTACGTTGACAGCGGCGCAGGCGGCGGCCCGGACGGCTCACGGGAAAGGCCTTATGACGATATTATCACGGCCATCACCGAGTCACATGCAACTATAGCTTGCGATTACCCTCATTTGATAATAGTCAAACCGGCCCCCTATCCGGGGTCGTTGACACTTGATACACCGGCAGTACTTATTGCCGAGGGTTGCAGCTCCGTCGTGATTGGCGAGTGAAATGAGAATAAAAGTGGCTGAACAAAAAAATGAAAGAGCAGCTAAGAGCAGAAAACCAGATGTTGAAAGAAAGATGGACGAGCGTAAGCCGGCCATCGAGAAGGAGGTACAATAATGAAGTTGCTAAGACAGAGTGTATTTAATAAGCAAGGAATTCTGGTGCCGCTGTTGGTCATGGGATTAATTGTTTCCTCGTCGTGGGGCCAATATGAGTTAAGCTGGTACACAATTGACGGCGGTGGCGGCATGAGCAGCGGTGGTCCATACACACTAACAGGCACGATAGGTCAGCCTGATGCAGCGTGGAGCAAAGGTGGAAATTTCGAACTACTGGGCGGTTTCTGGCCGGGCGGACCTTTGTGCTTTGTTGACTTTGAGCACTTCACAAGATTCGCCGATTACTGGCTTGAACCAGGAAACGGACTGCCTGCTGACCTGTACGAGGATATAGATAATATCGTCAATGAACTCGATTTGAAGGTGTTTGTTGATTACTGGCTCTGCTACTGCCCGGCAGGCTGGCCGTTAAAATGAGAGTAGAGTTTGGTATCTTGACATAACCTGCGTTTGACAATCAGTACGCCCTCGACCGGCTGGATTAGGCGTGGCGGGGGTCGCGGTGTGGACATATATCGAGACGCAAGCGTATTAGACGGCGGAATTTGGGGGATTGGGGCTGGTTTCAAGGATGTCGTGCGAGATAATGTCAGTTGTAAGTCCTTGCATTTGACGGGGCAGGTATGTAATATATACGGATTATATTTGGAGAACACAGGGAAATTAGTGGCAAATGAAAAACCTGACTTAATACAAATCACCAAATAAATTAGGAGACTGACATGCAAAAGAAGAATCTAAAACTTACGCGGCGTACGTTTTTGAGGCGTGCCGCGGCAGCGGCGGCGATTCCTTATATTGTGCCGGCGACGGTATTCGGCAGGGACGGAAAGGTGCCGCCGAGCGAGCGGATTATCTTAGGCGGGATGGGGGTCGGTAACCGAGGCTCGCATGACCTTAACTGGATGCTGCCTGAGAAGGACGTGCAATTTGTGGCGATATGCGACGCGAAGAAATCCAGCAGGGAAAACGTCAAGCGGATAGTGGACATCCGGTACGGCAACAAGGATTGCAAGATGTACAGCGATATGCGGGAATTTTTGGCAGAGCGGACTGACATCGACGTGCTGCTGATAGCGACGGGCGACCGGTGGCATTCGCTGGCGGCAATTATGGCGATGCGAGCGGGTAAGGACGTTTATTCGGAGAAGCCTTCGTCTATGACCATCGCGGAAGGCCAGGCGGTGGTGGAAACGGCGAGACGGTACCGGCGGATTTACCAGACTGGTACACAGCGGCTGAGCGAGGGTAATTTTACGTTCTGTAACGAGATGCTTCGTCTCGGCCGGCTCGGCAAGGTGCATACGGTCCGAGCGCATATCGCGCCGTGGGACGCGGCGGAGTTGAGACACGACTGGCTGCCGGCGCAGCCGGAACCGCCGAAGGAAGAGGTTGACTGGGACCAGTGGCTTGGGCCGTGTCCCTGGCGGCCTTATAACAAGGCGTACATACAGGGAGCATGGCGGGGTCACTACGATTTCCATACAAGCTGTATAGGCGAGTGGGGGGCGCATACGTTCGCGCAGTGCCAGGTAGGTATGGGCGCGTGGGAGACTTCGGGCATCGAGTATAAGTATGTGAAGAACAAGACGGGGGACGGGATGGAGGTTCTTTTCGCCAATGGTATAAAGATGGTTCTTCAGCTTCAAGGCTGGCGCGGCTCTTGCGGCGTCACATATGAAGGTACGGAGGGCTGGGTTGCGGCGGCGGACGGATATTCGAAGCCGGACGTTTCTTCGCCTGCGATGATGGATGACTTCAGGAAGCTGGTTTACGACTACGAGGCGCGGACGCAGCGGCCGATGAGCCACGTTCGGAATTTGTTGGACTGCGTGAAGTCACGGAGGCAGACGGTGGCGAACCCGGTGATGATGCACCGGACGATGACGACGGTACATGCGGCCAATATTTGTATGTGGCTGAAACGTGATATGCGTTACGACCCGGTTAAAGAGGAATTTATCAACGACCCGGAAGCGAACCGGCTGCGCTCTCGTGCGATGCGTGAGCCGTGGATGATATGATGAGACGCTTTACTGAGAGAAAGGAAGATAGAAACATGTTGAAGTCAAAAAAGAAATTAATCCTGCTCATCGCGTTGTTTGTGGTCTTTGCGGGACCGTTGTTCGGTCAGACGATTCCACCGGCGGGCAGTGAGGGTAAACTGATAGAGGTTCTTAAATCGGATGCATCGCACAAGGAAAAGGCTGATGCCTGTCGTCAACTGGCGATTATTGGCACTAAAAACGCCGTGGCACCGCTGGCAGCACTGCTTGGTGACGAGAAACTTTCACACATGGCGCGTTACGGATTGGAGCCGAATCCGGACCCGGCGGTGGATGAGGCATTCCGTGATGCGCTGGGTAAATTAAAAGGGCGGCCTCTGGTAGGCGTAATCGGAAGCATAGGTGTACGGCGGGACGCCAAGTCGGTGCCTGCACTGGCAAAGTTACTGCAGAATGCAGATGCCGATGTGGCTCAGGGAGCAGCAAGGGCACTTGGCAGCATTGGTAACTCGGCTTCGGCAAAAACGCTTCGCAGTGCTCTATCTAAATCACCTTCC
This sequence comes from Phycisphaerae bacterium, assembly GCA_029858035.1. Lineage (GTDB taxonomy): Bacteria > Planctomycetota > Phycisphaerae > Sedimentisphaerales > Anaerobacaceae > CS2-K091. Next base: position 269 of record JAOUFU010000483.1, on the reverse strand, counting down.
GCCAATCAGCTTTCATTTTGTGAGGGCTTGTTGCGCTGTGCAGAGAGGCTGACAGCCGATGGCAAGAAAAGCGAAGCCATCGAGATCTACGACCAGTTGCGCAAGATGGATGATGCTGCGCATCAGGTTCGCGGTGGTGCCCTTCGCGGCGCCATCCTCACTCGCGGCAAGGAGGGCGTAGCGCTGATGCGCGAGCACTTGCGAAGTAAAGACTATATTATGTTTTCGGCGGCGGTGCAGGCGGCCCAGGAGATGGAGGCGGGGATGTT
>JAOUFU010000055.1 GCA_029858035.1 Phycisphaerae bacterium | reverse complement strand
TGGTCATAATTATACATTCCGCCGCCGTCGTCAACTGCCGTATTATTGCTGAACGTACAGTTGGTTATCGTAGGTGACGAATAGTCATCATTATACATCCCGCCGCCGTCAGCGTTAGCTGTGTTGCTGCCGAAGGTGCAGTTGCTTACAGTCGGTGACGAATTATTCCCATTATACATCCCGCCGCCGTCAGTTGCATTTCCGTTTGTAATCACAAATCCCTTAATCACTGTATCCGTACCTTCACCTGAATTGCATGTAATAACGCTGCCGCCGGCACCCCCGTCGATTATCGTCGAAAGAACAACTGCTCCGTTAGCAGGATCAGTGCTCCTAAGCGTGATCGCTTTACCCAACATATTCAGGTTCTCAACATACGTCCCGGTCATAACGATAATAGTTTGCCCGTCGCGGGCAAAGTCTATTGCATCCTGTATCAGCGTAAAATCTGCAAGACCATTGGGTTCAACGGTTATGGTCTCACATACATCACCAACACCGTCGCCATCGCCATCTTCCTGACCCGGATTAGGAGTATCAGGGCAGTTATCATTAACATCGAGTATACCATCACCATCGTGATCGTCGCAAACATCACCAATACCGTCCGCGTCAATATCTTGCTGACCGGCGTTAGCTATGTACGGACAATTGTCAACATCATCAAGCACTCCGTCGCCGTCAGAGTCATCGCACACATCACCTATACCGTCACTATCCATATCTTCCTGGCCCGGATTAGGGGTATTAGGGCAATTATCGTCAAGGTCGAGTATACCGTCACCGTCATCATCGTCACACACATCTCCTACACCGTCACCGTCAACATCTTCCTGTCCGGGATTATGCACAAGCACACAGTTATCATCTACGTCTAAAATCCCATCGCCGTCATCATCTTCATCGCATGCATCACCCATACCATCACTATCAAGATCTTCCTGACCGAAGTTAGAGATAAGCGGACAGTTATCCACATTATCCAATACACCGTCAAGGTCCTGATCACTAAGCATCCTTATCTCTTGTTCCGGAAGCATACGGCTGTAGATCCTCACATCATCCATCGCACCATCAAAGTAATACTGACCGGGATTGTTCCATGCACCGATGGATGCCGGCATGGTTAGTTCGATTGGCTGTGTTGAAGATATAAACTCAACACGAAGTTCTGTACCGTTAACATAGGAGATAGCTTGCCCCATGTGGTTAGAATAGGCAACTGTAACATGGTACCACTGACCAGGACTTACAAATGCCGGAACGCCAGGAAGATACCCTCCGCCGTATACTTCAAAGCTTAACATATTATCATATATTTGAAATTGAACACTGCCCGGCAGCATCCATTCATCACTGTTATAGATCGCTTTGTAGCCGGATAGAGTGTCAAGGCGAACCCATGCAGCTATGGTTATTTCTTCACAGAAAAAACAGTTATGTATTCCTCCGATTCTCACGGATTCATCGATGCCGTTAAATTCCAACGCCCCCCTTATAACACCGTTTACCCAGTATGTGTCCGAACCGTCAAATCCATCAAGAAATCCATCAGCGATTCCGACACTGTCACCGGCAACAAGCCCCGCCGTCTCATCAAACGACCAGTGCGCAATAAGATCTGGTATTGGTAAATCTCCGGTAGCAACACCGCTAAAAATAGTCATACACACAAAAACTAATGAAACCACAATAAGATTTGATAAATAATTTTTTTTCATTTTACCCTCCCTTATATATTAGCTGACATTTCCCATTTACACGGTTAAAAAGCGTACTTTTTCCCGTGCAATACCAATAATCTTACTAAATTCATCTTGAACTATCAAGATTTTTCTTTTCAAAGACATTTTTCGAGAATTTACAAGAAAACTCGGATTATTATATCCCGGGCTGCTTCCAGTCATTGCTTTTGTACATACCTTGATCTCTTAATCCAGTATATCCAATCTTCGGGCAGTAAACAAGTAGGGATTGCCGTAAGTATCGTATTCGTATCTCACTAAGTAATGATAATGATTTTGTTCGAATTTACAAGGGCAGGGGGGCGGAAAAGTTTTGCTGGATTATGGCCGGGATTTCGTATAGGATTCTTATCTTAATGAAGTTGTTACAGACAATTTTGGGGACGGGAGGTGAAATTATGAACATTTTGACAGAAAAGGGTTATTAATTGGGTAATTGGATAATCCGGTTAAATTGAATTTGATTTATGAAAGTTATTGTTGCGGAAAAATGCGGTTTTTGTCACGGCGTTAAAAACGCCATTAGAATGGCCGAAGAAATATTAGCGCAGGAAGATGATGTTTACAGTCTCGGTCCCATCATTCATAACAAGGATGTTGTGGAGCAATTGGCACAGACCGGCCTGAAAACCGTAAGCAAAGTGGAAGACATCCAGTCGGGTACGGTGCTTATCCGTTCGCACGGTGCCGCCCCGCAGCAATTAGCGAAGCTTAAAGAAAAAGGGATAAATATTGTCGATGCCACCTGCGTACTGGTTAAGAGACTGCAGCGCATAGCCGAGCAGTTCGAACGGGATGGTTACAATGTCGTAGTGATCGGCGACGAAAATCATCCTGAGGTCCAGGCCGTTGTGGGCTGTGCCAGGGAAGCTGTGGTTATTGCGGACGAATCGGATTTACATAAGCTACCCGCAAACGGGCGGCTGGGGATTGTCTGTCAAACAACGGAAAGCCCGGACCACTTCGGCAGGATGCTTGGTGCCATAGGGCGGGGCAGCTTCAGGGAATTGAAGGTAGTCAATACCCTGTGTGAAGAGGCGATAAAGAGGCAGCAATCCGCCGTGCGGTTGTGCAAACAGGTGGATATAATGTTCGTCCTGGGCGGGCTGGAAAGCGCCAATACGCGCAGACTGGCCGAGCTTTGCAAAAATGAAAACAGCGAGACGCATCATTTGCAAAACTGGCATGAGCTTGATAAAAGCATACTTTTAGGTAAAAAAAAAGCCGGCGTTACTGCTGGGGCCTCGACACCTGAATGGATAATTGCCGAATTTGTAGAGAATTTAGAGGCTTTTGAGGCAAAAGAAGAATAAAAATTAACTGAAAAAGAACGTAAAAAAAAGAAAAAAAACTTTACAATTCGCCAAGTTGTATTAATATAAACGGCCCTAATATGGTATCTTAGCGTAAATTGCATTTGCTGCGTGGGCAAATGCGTTTTTTTAGATTAACAGGAACATTTAATTGTGTGCATTGTTGCACCAGAGCTTATCGGCGTAAATGTGGGGCGCCGATAGGTCAAGGTTCTCATTTCTGTCGCTCTTGAGCGGATTGCAAAATAGGAACCGGCCAAAAGACAGACTCCACAACGGGATTTTAGTTTATGGTAGATAGAAATATAGTTTACAAACTGGATTTGTCAGAAGAGAAGCTCGAGCAGCAGATTGGCGAGCTGTTTGGTGAGAAAGAAACTGATTTTTTGGAAGAAGTTCTTCGTGCAAAGGTTGATTCACGTTTGCCGGGGACAATTCTTAAAGGGACAATCGTATCCCAGATAGGTAATGATGTAATCGTCGAAGTCGGCCTTAAAAGCGAAGGTATTGTGGATGCCGGTGAATTTGAAGATGACGACGATAAAACGCCGGGCAGAAACATCGAAGTTTTTCTTGAAGATACCGATTCTGAAGGCGGGCTTATCCTGCTCTCGAAGCTTAAGGCCGACCGCATCAGGGGCTGGGAAACGATTATCAATACGAAAAATAAAGGTGATGTTGTTACGGGTAAGGTTATAAGGCGTATCAAGGGCGGATTACTTGTCGATATCGGTGTTCCAGTATTTCTTCCGGCCTCTCAGGTTGATATCAGAAAACCGGGCGATATAAGCAGATTCATCGGCAAGGAAGTGGAGTGCAAGATTCTCAAGATAGACGTTGAAGGCAGGAACATTGTCATATCGAGACGTAAACTTATCGAAGAAGAGCGTCAGAGCAGTAAGGAAAAGATACTGGACGAAATCGAGGTCGGTCAGGTGCGAAAAGGCGTTATTAAGAATATCGCCGACTTCGGAGTGTTCGTTGATTTGGGAGGTCTCGATGGCCTGCTGCATATATCCGATTTGACCTGGGGCAGAATATCACATCCATCGGAAGTTGTAGAGCTTGACCAGGAGATCGAATGCGTTGTGATCGGAGTCAATAAAGAGCATGAGAAGATTTCACTTGGCCTGAAGCAGAAAACGGCCAGTCCCTGGGAAAATGTCGAAGTTCAGTATCCTGTCGGCGCCAGGGTAAAGGGGAAGGTCGTAAATGTGATGAACTACGGGGCCTTTATACGTCTTGAAGACGGGATTGAAGGACTGGTTCATATCAGCGAGATGAGCTGGACGAGACGACTGGCACATCCCGGAGAGATGCTTAATCTCGATGATGAAATAGACGTTGTTGTTTTGAACGTGAACAAGGAAAAACAGGAGATATCTCTTGGCATCAAGCAGACGGAAATTAATCCCTGGACGATAGCTTCTCAGAAGTATCCTCCCGGTACGATTGTAACCGCCCAGGTACGCAGTTTGACGAATTTCGGTGCGTTTGTAGAGATGGAGCCGGGTCTTGACGGCATGATACACATTTCTGATTTGAGCTGGACGAAGAAATATAACCATCCCGGCGAGGCACTGCAAAAGGGCCAGGACATCAAATGCGTTGTTCTGGAAGTCAATGAAGAAAAACGAAGGATCAGCCTTGGCATAAAACAGATGACCGAAGATCCCTGGGTCCGTGCAATACCGGAAAAATATATTCCGGGACACATTATTAAAGGCAAAATAGCCAAGGTAACTAACTTTGGGGCATTTGTAGAACTGGAGCCTGACCTTGAGGGTCTGCTGCACATTTCCGAGCTTGCCGACCACAAGATTGATAAGCCACAGGATATTGTTAAGCAGGATGACGAAGTTGAAGTTAAGATTCTACGGGTTGACAACGAGGCCCGTAAAATCGGATTGAGTTTACGAAGGGTGCAGTGGGCCGCAGAAGAACAAGGCACCGAAGCCGGCCAGCGTACAAGGCCGATAGGTGTTCAGACGGTTGTTTCCGACGCCGATATGGACGAGATTGTAGGTTCGAAGGGCAAGGGCGCCGAAACCGAAGAATCTGGTATTGCGCCGGCAGAGCCAGGTGAGCAAGAGGCCGAAGCAGTTGAAGCTGAAGCCGAGGATTCTGCCGAGGTGGAGGTTTCAGGGGAATCCAAGCCGGACCAAACCGAGCAACCTCAAGAAACGGAAAGTGCAGATCCCGAAAGCAAAGCCAGTGGAAGTAATAGCGTAGAGGAGAAGATCGAAACCGACAGCAAATAGTTGACCTGAACCCTGTTGGAAATTTCACAGGAAGGCACACTTTTTAACGGCCGTTGTTTCTGAAGGCTTTTCGTTCGCCTACAGTGTTGTGTCTTTGGCCTTTTGGTGTGAGTAGACTGTGGATTTCTAATTTGCAATTTTTTCTACAGCTTATCTTTACTTTGATATCATTCATTCTCTCTTCGTTAGCTTTCGGATATAGCTGTTTTTTTTATGGCGGGAACAATAGCATATAAAGCCTGTCTAATGGTGCCGGTTCAAATAAGCCGATATCTATAGAAGACTTTTTCAAACATAACGTTGTTTATAACGTATCTATTGATGATATGCCGGATACGGGATATAATGGCCGATGTCATAAATAACAAAATTATATCATAATTTTTAGGAGGTTAATAACTATGTTAATTTGGATTTTTAGAGCTATCTTTTTTGTTGTTCTTCTTGCAGTGCTGATCGCCAATTTGAGCTCCGATGCAATCGCAGGTGCGATGGACAAAACTAACTCCTGGGCGGTACTGTGGAGCGCGTTGGGAATGGCCGTGTTTGTCCTTTTCCTCGATATTCTAACGCCGAAGAAAAAACTGAGTGCTCTGGCGGGCGTGTTTTTCGGTCTGTTGGTAGGAATGCTTCTGAGCATGGCACTGGCTCCGGCGGTAACTATGATAACGGAATCATACGGCATAGACTTAATCCCAGAGTCGATTAAGGCGATCAAGTGGATGATGAGCATATGTATATGTTATCTTACTATCAGTATTGTGATGAGGACCAAGGACGATGTTCGTTTCGTGGTTCCCTATGTCGAATTTTCCAAGCAGAGCAAAGGCGCCAGGCCCCTGATTTTTGATACGTCGGCAATCATTGACGGGCGTGTTGCGGACCTGTGCGAGAGTAAATTGTTCGATGCCCCGGTGGTTGTTCCGCGTTTTGTTCTCAATGAGCTTCAGTTGATAGCGGATTCGGCCGACAAGCTCAAGCGCACCCGCGGCAGACGGGGACTTGATATACTTCATGTGATGCAGTCAAGCTCTGTAATCGACGTGGAGATTGATGACACCGTCATCCCGGAGGTCGAAGAGGTCAAAGGTGTGGACCAGAAACTGATGATGTTTGCCAAGAGCCGCGACGGTCGCGTTGTAACGACGGACTATAACCTCACGAAGGTGGCACAAGTTCGTGAGGTGGATGTGATCAATATCAACGATTTGGCCAGCTCACTGAAGACGGTAGCTTTGCCGGGAGAGACAATGGACGTTCGCATCATAAAGCCGGGCGAGGAGGCCGAGCAGGGGATCGGTTATCTTTCCGACGGGACGATGGTTGTTGTCGAAGGTGCCCGCGACAAGATTGGCCGGGACCTGGCCATCAGCATAACCAGCTCGCTACAGACTTCCGCCGGCAAGATGATTTTCGGTAAATTCGAAAAATACGCGGCAAGGAAGGAAAGCGGCAAATAGCAAATATGATAGCATCCAGCCGCCATCGCCAAGCGTCAGAGTACAATTAAAACGGCGAGTGAATGTTTATGTATTCTGTTATTGCGGATTAAATGGGATTGGCTCTGTTATGGCATTGTCTGATTCTGCAGGCAGAGTGGTTGAGAAATACCAGTACGCCGTCTATGGCAATCCGCGAGTCCTCAATCAAAATAATAAGCAGCTAACAGAAAGCAAATACGGCAATCCGTACATGTTCACCGGCCGAAGATTTGACACCGAAACCCGCCTGTATGATACCAATTGTAATTAAATGTTTCGCTCTGCATAACCGGCGGTAAGCCATCCCCAAGCTGCGCTTGAGGCTGCCACCCATTGCGAAAATGATTAAGAATTATTGATTAATGGAGATTAACATCCCCAAGCTGCGCTTGAGGCTGGCACTCGTCCGTAATTGATGGGAGATTTGTGACCCTGAGCTCAAGTTCCGGGTCTTTTTTACCTATGTTTTTGTGCTCACTATTTTGATTTCAGCAGGCATTTTACGAACAGTGCTATAGCGGCTAATAGACCGGCAGCAAAAATCGGCCAATAGAAATGCGATTGAAAATCAGGGTCGGCGATGTGTGGGCCGGGAATGCAAAAAGAGACAGTGATGACGACCGCGGCAGCGATAAAGCCAATCCAGTCTATTCGGCTTGCCCTGACGGGCCTGCCACAACAATCGCGATAGAGTATAATCATGGCAAACACCAGCAGTATAATTGAGACGAGCACCGGGGCCACAACAGGGCCGGCCCATGCAATTGGTATTAGAAAGAGTATGTCCCAATCCATAATTGACTGGGGCCAGTCAGGGATGGCTTTTAAGCAGGCACTGAGGACTTTGAGCCAGACGTAATAGAAGATGTCCCAGACCGCGAAGATGGTCAAAAAATAAGCGAACCGCTGCCGGAGATTTCGTCCGAACAGCCAGGCCCCCGTAAATATCAGAACGATAGTTGCAGCTTCCCTGCCTATTTCTGTTAATAGAATGGCTTTGTTCTGCAATATGGAGTCGACGTTACTTAGCGGGAATGTGAAACCATCGGGATGAAAGATAACTCGAAGGTACACAACTACCGCTGATTCAATGTACGCAAAGGCGATGCTGAAGATGACGGCGATAATAAATCGAGTTATTGTTGTTTTTAGGGATTCTACCGATATGTATATTAATTTTTCTTCAGTGCTCATAGAATTATAGTTTTTTCAATTCCTTCATCAATGTTGGAATGATTTTGCTTTCCGGTACTGTTGAGATTTTTCTGCCTTTTCGGTAGAGGTATCCCTTATTCTTTGCGGCGCAGACAGCCAAGTCGGCGTCAGCAGCTTCGCCGGGCCCATTGACCACGCATCCCATCACGGCAACACGCAATGGTTTGTCAATTGCCAGCAGGGCTTTTTCAACTAATCCGGCCAGCCTGGTTATATCAATCCCGGCGCGGGCACACATCGGGCAGACTATAAGCTCCGGTTCCGAGCGTTTATAAAGGCCGAGCGAGATTAGAATCTGTTTTGCAATTTCGGTTTCGATAATGGGATTAGCCGCGGCACTTACTCTTATGGTATCACCAATACCTTCGGCCAGGAGTGTCCCCAGGGCAACGGCCGAAGGTATCTGCGCGTCTTCGGGCAGGCCTGCGTGTGTGAGGCCGAGGTGGATTGGATAGTCAAAGGTGTCGGCAATGCTGCGGTTAATCTCGATTGTTCGCAGCACATCGCTGCTTTTGGCACTGAGAACCAGTTGGTCGAACTTTCGATTTTCGAAGAGCCGGACATATTTTTTCATCTCTTTCAGCATCAAAGCGATGCGTTTCTCGATTGGTATGGCCTGTTTTTTGAGGTCTCTGATGCTCGCTTCGTTGACACCTATGCGGATGGCGGTTTTGTGCATCTTAGCTGCATCGATTATTCTCAGTATGCTTTCTCGTTTTTTTATATTGCCGGGGTTTAGCCGAACTTTAGCGGCCCCGGCCTCTATCGCTTCGATGGCCCGCATTGGGCTGAAGTGAACATCGGCGATTAGCGGCACATTTACTTTCCGGACGATTTTTGCAAAGGCAGTGGTATCGGCCCGCGTGGGAACGGCGATTCTCACAAGTCGGCAGCCGGCCTTGACAAGCTGGTTTATCTGCCTTACGCACCGGGCGATGTCGACGGTCGGCACCTTCGTCATCGACTGTATGACAACCGGTGCAGAAGAGCCGATTATGACCTGTCCGACCCCGACCTTTTTCGTTTTTCTTCTTTTGACCATACTGAAATTGTAGCTTGTTTTAGGCCGGCGAGCAAACTAAAATACCACTAAGTTGTAAAGCCTGCCTGAGGCCAGTAGTAGCAATTTTACTTTGCCATTTACAGGAAAAACTAAATCTATCAAAAGGACGAATTGTATGTGGCTCGTAATTCTTCTTCTACTCTCTGTCGTTTTCATCATCTTAGCGACAGCCAAGCTGAAATTGCACCCGTTCCTTGCGCTGCTGGTCTCGGCCTTCGGGTACGGGATCTTTTGCGGAAAGATGTCCCTTGCCGATGTTGTCGAATCGGTAAATTCAGGCTTCGGCGGCACCATCGGTGACATCGGTATCGTAATTTTGGCCGGCTCGGTCATCGGTACATTCCTTGAGAAATCCGGCGGCGCATTTAAGCTGGCCGAGAGCACACTCAAACTCGTGGGCACCAGGAATGTGCCTCTGGCCATGAGCATAATCGGATATATTGTGAGCATTCCCGTATTTTGCGACTCCGGTTTTGTTATCCTTTCGTCCCTGTGCAGGGGGCTTTCGCGGAAGGCGAAGATATCACTGGCGACGAGTGCAGTAGCTCTTAGCCTCGGTCTCTATGCGACCCATACAATGGTCCCCCCGACGCCCGGGCCTATCGCGGCGGCGGGACTGCTCGAGGCCGACCTTGGGCTGGTAATCCTGTGGGGATTGTTGGTAAGTATTATCGCGCTTACAGCCGGCTGGCTGTTTGCCGTCAAGTTTGCGGGCAGGATATATATTAATCCCGAATCGGAATCCGAGGAGTCCAGTCCGGAAGAAATTGTCACTCAGGGTCCTTCGGCCATCAAGTCGGTCATTCCCATCCTTTTGCCTATCGTGTTGATTTTGTTGAGGTCGGTTGGTGATCTCGAGTCCCAACCGTTCGGCGAGGGAAATGCAGCAGTCTTCATCAGCTTTATCGGACAGCCTGTAGTCGCGCTGCTCGTGGGTGTTTTCTTTGCCTTGTTGCTGCCGAAGAAACTGACGACCGAGATGCTTTCACCTTCGGGGTGGGTCGGCGAGGCAGTAGTTGCGGCGGCGACTATAATTATCATCACCGGCTGTGGGGGCGCCTTTGGCAAGGTGCTGCAGAACTCCGGAATATCCGATGTAGTGAAAGGATATCTCGGCAAAAGCGCAGGCCTTAGCATATGGCTGCCTTTTATCATCGCCGCGGCACTCAAAACGGCCCAGGGCTCGTCAACGGTGGCCATCATCACGACCGCCGGTATCGTTGGACCACTTCTTGGAGCGCTTGGCCTCGAGGCTCCGACAGCCAGAGCATTGGCTGTGGTGGCGATAGGCGCCGGCTCTATGGTAGTCAGCCATGCGAATGACAGTTATTTCTGGGTAGTCACCGGTCTTTCTAAAATGAGCGTTAAGGATGGGTATAAACTGCAAACCCTTGGGACCCTCGTGGAAGGCGGTGCTGCGGCCATTGTATTGTGGATCATCAGCTTGATTGTTCTCTGATGCTAATTTGATGTTGTTTCGTATTTTGAGTTTTGTGTTTTTCTTTTTGCTTTAGATTTTCCTGGGGAGTCGATTTTATGAAGGTAATCATTGCGATGGACTCGTTCAAGGGAACTTTAGCCAGCGATGAAGTGTGTGAAGTTATCGCGGCGGCCATTGCCGAATGCACGCCGGACGCCCGCCTCGTAATAAAACCTATGGCCGATGGAGGCGAAGGCACCGCAAGGGCAATGATTAAAGCAGCGAACGGCAAGTGGATTCGGCAAACGGTAATGGGGCCTCTGCCCGATATGCAGGTCAAGGCCGGCTTCGCATGGTTCGGCGACAGTAAGACAGCTCTTGTTGAAATGGCCTCAGCCAGCGGCCTTGAACTGCTTTCCAAAGAGCAGATGATGCCGCTTAAAACAACGACTTATGGAACCGGGCAGCTTATCAAAGCCGCGTTGGAATACGGTGCGTGCAAAATTATGCTGGCTGTAGGCGGCAGCGCAACTGTCGACGGGGGCGTGGGCGCCGCAACAGCACTGGGCTGGAAGTTCCTTGATGAGGAAGGAAATGAAGTTGCTCTTGGCGGAGCAGGCCTCGAACGAATCGTGAAAATAGTCAAACCCGGGAACTTCAGCATTCCACCGGTAGAGGTCCTCTGCGACGTTGACAATCCTCTTTATGGCGAGCACGGCGCAGCGAGAGTTTATGCCGGTCAAAAAGGCGCAGGCCCCCGGATGGTAGAACAACTCGAAAAAGGCCTTGCGCATCTGGCTGTTCTTGTCAGGAAACATCTCCAACGCGATATCAGCGACATCCCCGGCGCAGGAGCGGCAGGGGGGCTGGCCGGAGGTGCTTTGGCGTTTATGAACGCCACGCTCGTATCCGGTATAGAGACGGTAATGGCCCACAGTAACCTTAAGGCCGAACTGGAATCGGCTGATTGGATTATTACCGGCGAAGGCTCTTTCGACCAGCAGTCTCTGCGGGGAAAGGTTGTCTCCGGGGTTGCAAGAATGGCCCTGGAATCACACACTCGGCTGGCCGTCCTTGCAGGCCAGGTCACCGTGCCGAAACAGGAGTATCAGAAACTTGGAATTATCACAGCCATCGGCTGCCGAACAAATGACATGTCCCTTGACTACGCGATGAAAAACTGCCGTTCCCTTCTTCACCGTGCCGCACAAAAATTCGCAAAGGAACATCTGTCCTGATAACTTTGGCTCCGTAAAATAGTGATATGTTATTCAGCAGCCGACTTTGCCGATTTTCGTTTTTTTTCTTCCGACCACGTTAAAATTGCAGCTTGTTTTCGATTGTCGGGCAAACTAAAATACGCAGGCCGTCCGATTGGTGATTGACTAATGATAATTCACTATTGTATGGTTTGTGGTTATGGGCTCGATGCTGATATCCATTTTTAGTGTACTATTTGTTACCTATTGTGGCATGGGGATAATACTCTACATTATGCAACCGATCTTTTTGTACTGCCCTGTGCGAGAGGTCCTCGATACGCCGGACGAACTCGGTATGGATTTTGAAGACGTGGTTTTCAAAACTGATGACGGCCTGCATCTGAACGGCTGGTATATACCGGCAGAAAATTCACAGTTTACGGTCCTATTCTGCCACGGCAACGGTGGTAATATAATGCACCGTCTGGACAGTATAAATATCTTTTACAATCTCGGATTGAGCTGCTTTATTTTCGACTATCGCGGCTACGGCAGCAGCGAGGGCAAACCCGGCGAAGATGGAACATATCTCGATGCAGAAGCCGCGTACGAATGGCTGACCAAAGAGAAGAAGATTTCGCCGAATGATATTATTATCTTCGGCAGGTCCCTTGGCGGAAGCATCGCGACACAATTGGCATCCAAAGTCCAGGCAAGGGCCCTGATAATTGAGAGCGCGTTCACGTCATACGTTGACATTGGCAGGAAATTTTATCCTTATATGCCCGTGCGCTGGTTTGCAAGGTTTAGCTACAGGACCATCGATTATATTAAGGACGTTCATTGTCCGGTGATGATAATTCACAGTAGAAACGATGATGTCGTTCCGTTCGAGTTTGGTTCGGAGCTGTATGAAGCGGCGAATGAGCCGAAAGAATTCGTCGAGATTTCCGGCAGCCATAACGATGGCTTTTTGGTATCGAGTGAGATTTATAAAAAGGCCTGGACAAAGCGGCTGCAGCTCTTAAAAGAAAGTGAGAGCGGCGCCGATCGCCACTGGGCTTCTTAACGGTTCATAGTTTGTAGTTTTTAAGGTTCTATTTTATAACGTTTCCGGAGGAGATATTATCATGAAACAAAGTATTATTATTCCAGCAGCGTGTTTGATACTTATTGTAACCGCTCTGAGTGCCTGTGGTAAGCCCGTGGGCGCAAATCCGTATGTGAAATGGACAAATGGTCCATCCGGCGACGCCGGTTTTTTTCCCATCGCCGTCTGGCTTCAAAATCCAACCAATGCCGGGAAGTACAAGGACGCCGGTTTCAACACGTACGTTGGTCTCTGGAAAGGTCCGACGGAGAAACAGCTTGCGGAATTGAAGAAGGCCGGCATGAAAGTCATCTGCCACCAAAACGAAGTAGGCCTCAAGCACGTTGATGACCCGGTTATTATCGGCTGGATGCATGGTGACGAGCCGGACAACGCCCAGCCGCTGGGACAGGGCAGGGGGTATGGCCCGCCGATTCCGCCGAAAAAGATTGTTGACGATTATCTTAAAATTCGTAATGCCGATCCCATTCGTCCGGTGCTTTTGAATCTCGGCCAGGGTGTCGCCTGGGATGGGTGGCACGGTCGGGGCGTGCGCACCAACCATCCCGAGGATTATCCGGAATATGTCAAAGGCTGCGACATCGCCTCTTTCGACATCTACCCAGTTGCACACTCCAGAGAGCAGGTGGCGGGCAAGCTGTGGTACGTGCCTAAGGGTGTTGAGCGCCTGGTGAAATGGACAAGAGGTGAGAAAGTCGTCTGGAACTGTATTGAATGCACTCGAATCCAAAATCCCACGAACAAAGCCACGCCGGCTCAGGTCCGATGTGAGGTCTGGATGTCCATTATCCACGGCTCGATGGGGCTGATTTACTTTGTCCACGAATGGAAGCCGAGGTTCAATGAATCGGCACTTCTCAGCGATCCTCAGATGCTCTCGGCTGTTACCGCAATCAACCGGCAGATTATTCGTTTTGCTCCTATATTGAATTCTCCAACGCTCGAGAAGGCGATAAGCATGTCGTCAGCGAACGAAGGCGTTCCTGTTGCGGTAATGACCAAGAGGTACGGTGGTTCAATATATCTTTTTGCAGTGGGGATGCGAGAGGGTGAGACAGGCGTGACGTTTACCGTGCCCGGCCTGGCGGGTGAGAAAAAGGTCGAAGTCCTCGGCGAAAATCGTGTAATCCTCACGAATAATGGCGTTTTCAAAGATACATTCGGGCCTTGGGACGTGCATCTTTATCGAATCACTGAAAGTCAAGCAGAACGACTCACGCCGGGGGTCAATCGTTAAACGCGGCAGCATTTTTTGCCTTTTGAAATTGGGTTTGATTGGGTTTGTTTTGGGTTCGAATTGGGTTCGTTTTCATAAAGTGCCCAATTTAACTTCTTTTCATATTCCTTTGTTAATACTTTATTTACGTTCATTTTGGCCTTTTTGAATTTGGGTTCGTTTTGGGTTCGTTTTTCCCACTTGACCAAGTGTCCAATTGGTCGTATACCCTTGTTATAGCATTAGTTAAGTTCACTTGACTTTTTCGGAAATTGGCTTTGTTTTGCAAAAAAAGTGTGATTTGTAGAGATCTCTCTACTGTAGTAGAGGTGCCGAAGGCCAAATGGTAACTGGTTATTGGTAACTGGTAATTGATTATTGACTGTATCTTCATGTTGGGTAAGGAGTTATCTATAGACTGAAATCCTAATATCTAAGCTCTAAAATCTAAACAAATCCAAATTACCCAAATAATAATGTTCAAAACACTGGCTTTTTTGCCAGAAAATGGGTTTTTTGGCCATTAATACACCAAAATGTTTCAAAACTTGGCTTTTATGATGCAAAATAATGCTTTTTTTCGTGCCCCGAACCAATTTTGCACAGGCTAACGCCTAAATGGTACGGGGCTGCTATGAGGCCAGCCGTCAACGGTTATGATTGACTTTTTTGGTACTCTTACATTTGCATACCTTTCCTGCTGTTGAACTGCTGCCGGCGGCTTAGTCTGCTAT
>JAOUFU010000482.1 GCA_029858035.1 Phycisphaerae bacterium | reverse complement strand
TTGCCTGCGTCAACTGCGCCTTCGGCTTTACCTGCTCCTACCACCGTATGCAGCTCATCGATGAAGAGGATTATCTGTCCTTGGGCGGCGATGACTTCCTTCAGCACGGCTTTGAGCCGGTCCTCAAATTCGCCCCTGAATTTTGTCCCTGCTATCAACGCCCCCATATCCAGGGCGACAACCCTTTTGTCCTTCAATCCCGTGGGGACATCACCTGCAACTATCCGCTGGGCAAGTCCTTCGACGATTGCGGTCTTGCCTACGCCCGGCTCCCCGATTAACACAGGATTGTTTTTCGTCCGCCGGTTGAGGACCTGCATACACCGCCGGATTTCCTCGTCCCTGCCGATGACCGGGTCGAGCTTTCCCTTTCGCGCCATCTCCAGAAGGTCAATCCCGTACCGCTCAAGGGCCTTGTATTTGCCCTCGGGACTTTGGTCTGTTATCTTCTCTCCGCCGCGAACATCCTTCAGGGCGCTTTCAATCTGCTCGGGCGTAATCGAGTTAAGCCGAAGAATCTCCTTGGCGTCACTTTGTACCGAGGCCAGCGAAACAAACATGTGCTCGACACTTAGGTATTCGTCACCCATAGCGTCGGCCCGGTTCTGGGCGTCCAGAACAATCTGATTAAAAGCCGGCTCAGGCATAAGCATACTGCTGGTTTGTCCTGTTGGCAGCCGCCCAAGCTCGCTTTCTATCATCTCCTTAATCCGCGAAATATTAGCGCCGATCTTTTTCAAAACCATAACCACAACGCCATTGTCATCACTGAGAACAGCGCTTAGTAAATGCAGTGGTGACAGAACAGTATGCGATTTGGCCATCGCAGTTTGCTGGGCCGTCGCCAGTGCCTCTTGGGCCTTCAATGTGAATTTGTCGAATTTCATTTCACAATCCTTACAAACTAAAATATCGAACACACTCTAATACATATTAAATAGCAAACAACGTGCCCGGCAAGCCCAAAATCCTAACTCTAATGCTAAAAGCAGGTTACAGCCCCCATCCCTTCCAATCCTATGCCAATTTGGCAGTCGTTAAAATATATCCTGGTCTTGTTTGATCTTTATTCGATATTCATCAAGGACATACCCCGTAGCTCGTAAGCGTGCAGTAGTGTTCAAGAAATGCTATATGATATGATAATGTCGTACTTAGCTCCGTTTCCCACATCAGATGGTTCAATAATCTTCTCTCATAAGTTTGTATAGCTTGATATTCTTGATTCCAATTTTCTCATAATCAGTATTGTCGTCGAATTCCATAAGGCAGACTATATTTTTTCCCATTGGCTTCACTGCTATTGGTCGACATTTCATACTTGGAAAACACTGATTAGCGAATCCAACAAGATTGGCAATTTGGAACCATCCTAATTTATCCCGCTCATCAGGGCTCTTTGCTTCAATCGGGAGAATATACTCCCTTCCATCCTCATCCACCCCAACATACAGGTCATCTATCTCAATTTGTCCTTCCTTCACTATTGTTGTTCGAATATGTGATTGTAAATGAAAACTTGCCTTTTCCTCTTGGTGTTAATATCCAATTACCAGTTCGCAAGATTGTATTTGGTAGTACCCTTCGACTCCGAAAGGTATATACTACGTCTGGTGGATTTCGAAGTGGAATTTTTAGTTTTTTTGCTATCTCAACTAATTCGTCTTTAGTAAAATCTACCCTGTCCATTTTCCTTGTGGTCTTATATTTCTTGGTAAACAGGGCTGTGATTATCTTGTCATAATCCGTCAAATTAAAGGTTTCCATAATTGTGATTTCCTACTTCTTTTCCAAAATTAATACATTTTCATTTATTTGCATCTTGGTAGCCGTCGCTGCTCTCGTTCTCCATAACTCAATTTCTTTGATCCTATAACCTAACGACTCTGCAATTTCTCCCAGCAACTCGGCAGTTGGGATGAGGACTCTAAAAAAGGACATTTGATCACCAACTACATAAGCCAATTTACAATTCCTAGCTAGGTAGGGCCTTAAAGTTTTCAAGTGTCTGTAGAGTCCCCCAAAGTAGTGTAATATTATCTTATTATAATGCCTCTCAAAACCAGAGGTTTTATTCAAAGCAAGTCTCCTGTTTTCAACCTCCTGAGCTATCGAAGTTATACTGGAAAAGCTGCTGATGTATCTACTATCATTATCTGAAACGAAAACATTTCTTGAATTACTTCGCAACAAATTCTCCTTTATTCCTCTTAATTCTCGCTTGTTTCTGATAAAGTCGAGTAACACACTTTCCAGCCTTGTGCTTCTTGTATAGTCCTTTTCATTTGGGTATGGAGGAGATGTTATTACGCAGTTTATCCCCCTCACAAGTTCACGAGTCATGTATTTATCAAGAGATCTCGCATCTCCCTGCATAATTTGTGCTTGTCCAGTTAGCTTTGTTTTTTGAACATCATTAATCATTATTTCTGCAATGGTTGTGAAGCTATGTATAGATTCGATGTCGGATTTAGGTTTTGTTCGCCCCACTTCTGGCCCGAACCGAACATTGCCAGCTTCCTTAACTATGAACTTTGCAAGTGCTAATAAAAAAAAATCTCTGGCATCTTTATTTTCGATACTTCGTATAATTTCCTTAATTATTAGAACCTTTAACAATGGTTTAGGAGAAATGAATCCTTTCGGAATTACCTGCAACTGGCTTTCAGTTAAATTTATAATATCCTTGACTTTAATTGTGCAGAATCTTGCCTTATAGCTGAACAGATCTGCCTGTGGTTCGACAATTCCGTAATTTGAATATGAAGATTCCATCGAGCGGCGTATATAAGCTAAGTATTCTAGTAACAGATCTGGGTCATAGTCTGTATATGTTTTTACTTTAGAGGCAAAAGTTGCTATTGGATTTGCTTCCAAACCATAGCTTGAAATGCCATTCTTGAGAGCCTCTACTGGTGTGGTGCCGGTTCCACAAAAAGGGTCAAAAACGATATCATATTTACTGACCCCGAATTTTTCGATGTAATGTCTTACTAAGTGTGGTGGATATCCAAGTATGAACTGGTACCAATCATGAATTGCCAAATCATAGGCTTGAATTTTATTTCGTTTGGAATTTTCAAGTTTTTGAACACCTGTCATTAATGCTGCCTTCTTCTGTTTGCAAATTTCATAATTATCATATTATATATTATCAACCTATCCTACATACTCTTACTACAAAATAACTAAAACCAAAATTTAAGTCAAAGCAAAAGTCAATGCCTTGTAGAGTGCGCAACTTGTTTGCACACGCGGAACCATTCAATAAACCCAAATCCATATTTCCCGTTAAAAACCATTTCTGTCCTCTGCCGTCTGTCCTCTGTCCTCTGCCTTCTGTCCTCTGTCCTCTGTCCTCTATCATCTGTCCTCTGTCCTCTATCATCTGTCCTCTGTCCTCTGTCCTGAACGGAGCCTGCCCTGAACTGAACGTAGCCGAACGGGTCAAAGGAAACTATAAACTCGCAGCAGTGCTTTCCTATCCTGCGC
>JAOUFU010000053.1 GCA_029858035.1 Phycisphaerae bacterium | reverse complement strand
TTTGTTTTTCAGCAGGTCCACAATATCCTGGCAAACATACCGCCGGCCAACATCGCGGCGATGTTTGACGCAGTAAATGGCGGGCCAGACTCCGATGAGGTGTCTTAGCTCGCGGAGAAGCGATATATGGATTCAATTGATTACGCGATAGTCCTTCTCTATTTCAGTGTTGTAATAGGTCTGGGCTTCTGGTATCAGAAGCGAGCATCCAGGAATCTTGGGGCGTATTTTCTCGGGGGCAAGAGCATCCACTGGCTGGCCCTGGCGATGTCCGGTTCGGTATCGAATTTCGACATCACCGGGACCATGTGGATTATTTCAATCCTCTTTGTCCTCGGGATGAAATCAATGTGGCACCACTGGATGTGGGGCTTTTTGATGGGCGCCTTTTTCATGAGCTATATGGGCAAGTGGGTGCGCCGCTCGAATGTGATGACGGCCGCTGAGTGGATGAAGACCCGCTTCGGCACTGGTGCCGGCGGCAGATTAGCCCGAACTGCTTACGCACTGATGGCCGTGCTCACCCTCGCCAGTTTCATCGGATATGCTTATCAGGGCATCGGCAAATTTGCCTCCGTATACATCCCGCTCGAATCCCTTGCTCAATACACATCAATCCCCTGGCTGCAAAACTTACTCACGACATACGAGCCCGACGTTCTTGCAGTGACAATTATCGGCGTAACAACCCTCTACGTTATCCTCGGCGGGCTTTACAGTGTCGTAGTAACCGATGTAATCCAGACCATCATCCTGACAGTCGGTAGTATATTTATTGCTTATATTGCGTGGTCGAAGCTGACGCCTGACCTGTTGGCTAAGTTGCCGGAGGGTTGGTCTTCAATAAACGTACCATGGCGCATTGAAGAATTGGCTGGTACCAAGAATGCCGAATTCGAGCTTTTTGGTGCCCTTGTAATCGTCTGGGTCTTAAAGGGCCTGCTTCTGAATGCAGGCGGCCCGGCGCAGATGTACGATTTCCAGAGGTTCCTGGCGGCGCGCGATGCCCGTGACGCCGCCAAGGTCGGGGCGGCCTGGAGCTTTTTTCTTATTGTACGCTGGGCAATGGCTGCCGGCATTGCCCTGCTGGCTCTTACGGGAGTTGGAGGAGTGACGGATTCTGAGAAAGTGATGCCTCTGGTCCTGCTGGAATTTCTGCCGGCCGGCATCAGGGGAATCGTCATTGCCGGCCTGCTGGCGGCTTTTATGTCAACGTTCAGCTCGACAGTCAACAGCGGAGCTTCCTTTATCGTTCGCGATATCTGGCAGCCGTACTTTCACCCAAAGGCCAGTGACACTGAATCTGTGCGATTCAGTTATCTGGCTACGCTTTTGCTGGTTCTGGTTGGTATCGGTATTGGTTTCCAGGCCAAGTCAATTGCTCAAATTTGGGGCTGGATGATGATGGCACTGGGTGCAGGTGTTGTGATACCGAATGTCCTTAGATGGTACTGGTGGCGAATGAACGGCTGGGGTTATGCCTTCGGGACTTTTGGTGGAATTCTTTTGTCGCTGGTAGCCTTGTTTTACCCTGATCTGCCGGTCTACTATGTGTTTCCTCTCATCTGTACTGCCTCATTAATTGTAAGCGTTGTGGTGTCTTTGGCAACCAAACCTGTTGACCAGAACATTCTCGTTAACTTCTATACTTCTGTTCGCCCATTTGGAGCATGGAACCCTGTTCGAAAAGAATCAAGATTATCGCCGGACGAATTGGCCACGAAGTCCGAAAGTGTCTCACTGACAATTATTAATATAATACTTGCCATGCTCGCGATTACGGGCCTGTATTTATTTCCAATGTACCTCGTGGGTCATTGGTATCTTAATTCGATTATATGGCTGGGACTGGCGCTTGCCGCTATAGTGACTCTGAGATACACCTGGTACAATAATCTGCCCGAGGCCGGTGGATAAATTTTCTTGTTAAGGAGAACCAAATTGAGACGTTGTGTTATCAGATTAATAGTGATAATAGGAACGGGCATTGTGATAATGGCCTTTGCCGGTTGCCTTGAGATAGGAAATTTGAACACGGAATCAGCAGCCACTTTCGACCGGCAGCGAGGGATAATATCATTAGCGGGTCAATGGCGATTCCAGCTTGACCCCGACAATATGGGTGAAGAAGAGAAGTGGTTCAACAGCAAACTGACCGACCGTATCAAGCTTCCCGGCTCAACGGCTGAAAATGGCTTCGGAGATGACATTTCCATCGATACCAAATGGACCGGAAGTATTATAGACCGCTCATGGTTTACCGACGAAAAATATGAAAAGTACCGCCAGCCGGGAAATATCAAGATTCCCTTCTGGCTGACTCCCGTCAAACATTACGTCGGGCCTGCCTGGTATCAGAGACAAGTTGATGTACCCAAGATGTGGCAGGGCAGGCAAATCGTTCTGTTTCTGGAGCGCTGTCACTGGGAAACAAAGGTCTGGGTGGACGGTGTTGTCCCAGGGGGGACGCCCCTTGGCGCCGCCGGCATGCAGGACAGCTTATGCACGCCGCATCTCCACGACCTCGGCGAGCTGATGACACCCGGCAAACATCTGCTTACTATTCGTGTGGACAACGCGATGAAATATAACGTTGGAGTAAATGCCCACTCTGTCTCCGACCACACACAGTCAAATTGGAACGGCATAGTCGGCCGGATGGAACTGCAGGCTACAGAACGGGTATGGATAAGCGACGTCCAGGTCTATCCCGATGTCAGGAACAAGTCGGCGAAGGTTCGCGTCACCGTCGGCAGCACTTCTGAAAGGGATCTCAAAGGAACACTCACACTCAGTGCCGGCAGCTTCAATACAGAACAAAAACACTCGGTTGCGCCACGGAGCGTTAATTTTACAGCCAGCGAGCCTGAGACGACCATTGAGATTGACTATGATATGGGTAAGGACGTCTTGCTCTGGGATGAGTTTTCAACGTCAATGTACAAGCTGACGGTTTCGCTCTCAACTAATAGCGGTGGCAGGCTGTCTCGCGACACTAAGGCTGTTACATTCGGAATGCGTGAGTTCGGCACGAAGGGCACACAGTTCGTAATCAATGACCGTCTCACTTTCCTGCGCGGGACACTCGAATGCTCCATCTTCCCGCTCACCGGTTATCCGGATATGAGCGTCGAGGGATGGGTGCGGATTATCCGAATAGCCAAGGCCCACGGACTCAATCACATGCGGTTCCATTCCTGGTGCCCGCCCGGGGCGGCCTTTGTTGCCGCAGACAGGATGGGATTCATGTTTCACGTCGAATGTCCCGCATGGGCGACTATCGGCGACGGCAAGCCTATTGATAAGTTCATTTATGACGAAGGTGACCGTATTCTAAAAGCCTATGGCAATCACCCGTCTTTTTGCATGCTCGCTTATGGCAACGAGCCCGGCGGCGGCAATCAAAAAAGATTTCTCGGCGACCTCGTAAACTATTGGAAGAAAAAAGACCCCCGCCGCCTTTATACCAGTGCGGCCGGCTGGCCCATCATCCCGGAAAACGAATATCACAGCACACCGGCCCCGCGGGGCCATCAATGGGGCTCGGGCCTGAAAAGCCGCTTCAATGCAAATCCGCCCGAGACCGTCACCGACTACAGCAGCATTATACAAAACTATGATGTCCCCGTAGTCAGCCACGAGATAGGCCAGTGGTGTGTGTATCCCAACTTTAAGGAAATCAAAAAATACACCGGCGTACTAAAGGCCCGCAATTTCGAAATATTCCGCGATTCTCTCTCAGACCACCACATGCTCGACCAGGCCGATGATTTCCTGATGGCCTCAGGAAAACTACAGGCCCTGCTCTACAAAGAAGAGATAGAATCCGCCCTGCGAACACCCGGCTTCGGCGGATTCCAGCTCCTCGACATCCACGATTTCCCGGGCCAGGGTACAGCGCTGGTAGGAATTCTCGATCCCTTCTGGGGCTCCAAGGGCTACATCGAACCCGAGGAGCATCATCGTTTTTGCAGCGAGACTGTCCCGCTCCTGCGGATGAAAAAGCGGACCTGGACAACAGCCGAAACATTCACCGCCGACGCCGAAATCGCCCACTTCGGGCCTGCACCTATCCAAAATGCCGTGACTCTTTGGTCTGTTGACTATGCCGATGGTCGGAAATTTGCATCCGGCCAACTGTCTTCCATTACGATTCCAATAGGCAATGGCATCGAGCTTGGAAAGTTAGAAGTTCCGCTTGCCGATGTTACTGCGCCTGCAAAGCTGACAGTGACTATGTCACTGAAAGGCACAGAGTTTTCAAACAACTGGGATATTTGGGTTTACCCCACTGGCCCGGGTACAAAGCAGCCTCAGAATATTCTTATTGCAGAGTGTTTGGATGAGCAGGTTGAGACGGCTTTGAAGGCAGGCGGTAAAGTGTTGCTGATGCCGCCCTTGAATACGATTGATAGTGACATACCTGCGGGTTTCTCCTCCATATTCTGGAACACGCAATGGACCAGAAGACAGCCTCCACACACGCTTGGGATTCTCTGCAATCCGAAACACCCGGCCCTGGCGGAATTCCCCACCGATTTCCACAGCAACTGGCAGTGGTGGGACCTGGTGACAAAATCCAAATTTATGATCCTCGATGAGTTGACTCCTAAGCTTCGGCCGATTGTACAGGTTATTGACGACTGGAACACCAATCGCAAACTCGGTCTGGTCTTCGAGGCAAAAGTCGGGCCAGGCAGGCTCCTTGTCTGCAGTATAGACCTGCGCAGCAACCTCGACAAACGCCCCGTGGCCCGACAAATGCTTAACAGTCTGATTAAGTATATGGAAAGCGACCGTTTTGACCCACGATATAGCGCTGATATTGGGCTTATCCGCAGTCTGCTCAGAAAACCATCTTTATTGAGCCAGGCCAAAGTGGTAAATGTCGACAGTGAAGCTGTCGGTTATGAAGGCGGCAACGCCATTGACGGTAATCCTGATACTATCTGGCATACCGAGTGGGAGGGAAATCCCCCCAAATATCCGCACCAGATAACAATTGAACTTGAAGGACAGACAGAAATCAAAGGACTCACATATCTGCCCCGACAGGACATGTCGAACGGATGGATCGCCGAGTACGAAGTTTATGTAAGCACGGATGGTAAAAACTGGGGTGATTCGATTGCTAACGGAAAGTTTCAGAAAGGCCGCGATAAAAAAAAGATTACCCTTGGCAGAATCCAAAAAGCTAAGTTCATTCGTTTTGTTGCAGTTTCAGGATTTGACGGTCAGATATTTGCATCCGTTGCCGAGCTCGACGTCATCCCGGTTTCAGATTAGAAACTCCGGCTTACCAGAAGATAATGTAGAAAACGGCCACCGCCGCCAGTACCAGACCGCCTGCCAGTTTCACTTCAGGCATTGTCTTTATTTCGATGTCCTCACGCACCGGCAGTTCCCTCGGTTTGTCTAAAGGTTTAAAGAAAGTGATAAATCCCATAATAATCAGTACAAGCAGGAAAGCAATCCCGACCTGAATCAGGAAATGCAATTGTGGTACGAATGCCTGAAACAGTCCATAGATTATCGGCCCCGAAATCAGCGCCGCCACTGCCGCCAATCCCGGTGCTTTGGGCACAATCATACCGAACAGAAATGCCGCCACCACGCCCGGCCAGATGTACCCCTGATTCTCCTGAATATACTTAAAAACTCCCCCGAACTTCGGGTTGTCCAGCCGAGGCGCAAGCAGGCAGCCTGCAACCACAAAAACCAGCGTCATCACACGCCCCAGAAGCAGTAATCGTTTCTGCGAAGCATTGCGGTCAAACATCCGGTTATATACATCCATTGTAAAAATCGTGGAAGCCGAGTTCAACATGGAAGCAAGAGAGCTGATGACTGCCCCCGCAATCGCCGCGAACATAAATCCTCGCAATCCCGCCGGTACGAGGTTGCGAATCAACATTGGAAACGCCTCATCAGCTTTTGCCATCTGGTCGCCGTATAGCTGGTTGGACATAATCCCCGGCATCACAATCGCAAAAGGTACTATCAGCCACAGAGCCCCTGCGAAGATAACACCAAGCTGGCCGTCGCGAAGTGTTTTCGCCGCCAGATTGCGCTGCACAATAAACTGGTTCAAGCCGCAGTAATAAATTATTGCGATCCACATACCGCTGAACACACCCGTCCAGGGCAATCCCTCATGGTCGGCGGCAAGTATCATGTGCAGTTTGTCTGCATTGGCAGTCGAAAACTGCCCCCAGCCTCCACATGCGTGCAGGCCAAGAAAGAATGTAATAATACCCCCGAGAAGCAATGCCCCTCCCTGGAATAAATCCGCCCAGGCAACCGCTTTCAGTCCTCCCCAGACCGTGTAAACCGCCGCAATTAATCCGATTAGCCAAACGCCTTTGGTTAAGTCCATATCGAATATCTTATAAAGTGTCAAGCCACCTGAATAAAGCACTGCGGTCAGGAGAACAGCCACGTAAATAACAACTGTGGTCAACGCCATAAGCGCACGGGCTGTGGAATTGTAGCGGTATTCGAGGTACTCCGGCATCGTATAAATACCCGCTTTAAGAAAGCGGGGCAACAAGGTAAAGGCAATCACCACAATGCCGATACTGCCGACCAATTGCCAGTTGCTCACCGCCAGCCCCACGCTTCCGGCACCCTGGCCCGCCATCCCCACAAACTGCTCAGTTGAGATATTGGCGGCCACGATGGAAAGCCCGATTAACCACCACTTTAAGCCGCGGCTGGCCAGGAAGTAATCTTCGCTGGTCTTTTCCTTACGGCTTTTGAACATGCTGAAACCAACGACCGCCCCGATAAAAGCAAGGAAGACGCCGATGTCAAAAAAGTTCAAATCCATATAACCTGTCTATTTATTGACCCAATGTTGTTAAAATCGGCCTGTTATTATAACCGCTCTTCTGCCAACTACAACAGCAATCAGCCATCTTTTCAGCACCGGCACTGCGGCCTCGAACCGCTTAGTATAAATGTGCCGGCAGATTTTCTGTTGTAACGAGCAGATATTTTGTTAACCTAACACATCATGCGGGTAGCGTTAGGACAATTTAACGCCATCGTAGGCGATTTGGCCGGCAATGCCGAGAAGATGCGCAAAATCTGGGCCGGGGCAATGGAATCAAAGGTGGATTTGTTGGCCTTTCCCGAACTTGCTGTTTGCGGCTATCCCCCCGAAGATTTGCTGCTCAAAAAGCATTTTTTACGGGACAATCGCCTGATTGTGGATAAACTCGCCGCCGATTTCCCCGATAAAACCACAATAGTCGGTTTTGCTGAAAGCTACCGGCGCAAATGTTACAATTCTGCCGCTGTATTGCAAACCGGCAGAATAAACAAAATTTATCGAAAGGGCCTGCTGGTAGATTACGGTGTGTTTGACGAGCGAAGGTATTTCCAGCCCGGCACCCGGCCCGTGGTAATAAATATAGCCGGCCTCAATGTCGCTGTCACCATTTGCGCCGATATCTGGGACACCGATTGGCTGGCCGGTTCCCTTAGGGATACCAACCAAATACAAATGATTCTAAATATATCAGCCTCACCCTTCCATCTGGGCAAAGTCGAGAAGAGACAGGAAATAGTCAGCCGGTGTGCAAAGGAATTTAATTGCGCTGTTGCGTATTGCAATCTTGTCGGCGGCCAGGACGAATTGGTTTTTGACGGCTCAAGCTGCTTTGTTGATTCGACCGGCAAATTCATTGCCAAAGGCAGAGCGTTTGCCGAAGATTTAATAATTGCCGATGTCATCCCCTCAGCCGATGGAACTGTGCAGGTCAAGCCCATAAAGCCCCGGGCTCCGCAGCCAACCGGCGTGCTCGATGAAGTTTATCAGGCGCTTGTGCTTGGAACAAGAGATTACGCACGGAAAAACGGTTTTGAGAAAGTCTTACTTGGTCTAAGTGGCGGTATCGATTCTTCGGTCACCGCTGCGATTGCCGTCGCTGCTTTGGGGCCGGAGAATGTCGTCGGCATCACAATGCCGTCGAAATTCAACAGCCCTGAGACGATAAGCGATGCGGAAAAAATGGCAAAGAACCTGGGCATCGAATTCCTGACCATCCCGATTGAGCCGATACTTAAGCAGTTCGACCAGGCCTTAAAGAAAACACCCGGCTGGGACAGCAAAGGTATTGCTTACGAGAATCTGCAGGCCAGAATCCGCGGATGTATCCTGATGTCACTGAGCAACCAGTTTGGCTCGCTGGTGTTAACAACCGGCAATAAAAGCGAAACTGCTGTTGGCTATGCGACCCTTTATGGCGACACGGCCGGCGGCTTTGCCGTTATAAAGGATGTCCCCAAAACAATGGTCTGCGAATTGGCTGAGCACATAAACAAAACAGCCGGCTGGCAAATCATACCTGCCGATGTGCTAAACCGCCCGCCTACTGCCGAGCTAAGGCCCGACCAAAAAGATGCCGACACCCTGCCCGATTATGACTTGCTTGATAAAATCCTCAAAGGCTACGTTGAACAGGACAAGTCCGCGCAGCAGCTTGTTGAATCCGGTCTGCCGAAGGATGTTATCATGCGCGTTATTCGTATGGTCGACCGCAATGAATACAAAAGAAGGCAATCTCCGCCGGGCGTAAAAATCACACCGAAAGCCTTTGGAAAAGACCGACGATTGCCTATTACAAACCGTTATAATTCCTTCGATGATAAGGCGTAACTTTCCTTTCAGTTACACTAAGAGTCCTGATCTTCGCTTTCTCCGGGATCATCACCAAAACCCTCTGTTTCCACAACGTGCATAATTACATCGGCGAATGACTTAAGCAGCATAAAAAGTGCCAGGGTCATCTTCCCCGCAAAAGTCCCCCATGATGATAATATCCCACCGAACAGGATTGTAATATGCATCGGAATGATTCGGGCGTATGGAAATAACATCATTTTGCCTATATTCGGCTTTCGTTTACCTTCCCACTTTCTGTTATAGAAAAACGAAAAACACTGATAAACGAGGAAAAGCACTGCCATAAACAAAATAGGCCCAATCCTGACAGGCCTAAAAAGCACAAACAGAAAAAATGCGTAAACAAAATGGAAAAATCCGTAATGAGCAAGGAAGAAAAAAGCTGTTCGAATCTTTGTGTCTGTGGTTTCTTCATCGGCCATGCCGTTGATTGTGAAGCCTTTTGCGGAGAATTCCTTCAAGGTTAAGATTTTGAAAAACCATAGTATCCCTATGGAGACACTTTGGGCCCAGTAAACCCACACTACGATGGCTAATGGCCATCCCTCTATTAACGCCCATACTATCACAATAAGGTTTGAAACGATAAGTGTCCATAACGATAAGTCTGAATGGAAATGTTTTTGTCTTCTCTTGCCCGCCACGCGAATGGCGGACTTGTTCAAACTTTCCTGAGGGTGCTGTGAAATGTCCATAACCCGGTTCCTTTTTTTTGTCAGGGCCCTTCTATCAGGCCCGTACTATGGGCGGTGCAGTTGGTCCATTTCGGGCAAGCCGCGCCGTATCAGGGAGCGGATGTCACCGAGTGTCGGCTCGTATGGTGTTAGGCGAAAGCGATAGCTATAAGGTTTGGCCGGCAAGGTGTATTCAGGGTGCGTTCTCGCGCCCCAGCTATCATCTCCACCGACACCCATTTGCTTGTAGTCAAGATTGACGGTTATCGTATCGCGCTTTGGCAGTTCGTGGATATGCCCGGCTTTTTCGAGGTCGGCCATCGTGTAGGGCCAGGCACTTACGTCAATAGTTGGCATGCCGACAGCGATTAGACCAACGCCATCGCGGTCAGTCAGCGCCATCCATCGGGCGTCCGATTTGTTGCCGTTTTCCTGAGGTCGAACATAAGTGTGGATGTGCTCGTTGACCGGGCCGCAATAGAGCCCAAAGGCGGCTCCGGTTTTTCTGTCCCAATAAGTTTCATGCGGTCCCCTGCCGAACCAGGTCAGTATATTGAACCGACCGGGCATGGCCATCTGCATACCGAACCGTGGCAGGTCGGGCAGGTTATCCCTATCCGGCGTGAGTATCGCACTTACAGCGACATCGCCGTTACCGTAAACGGTGTAAGTAGTCTTGTATGTAGAATTTGCTCCACCGTTAGGTGTCCTGCGGACGACGGGGATGGTCGCTTCGGCTGTGACACGAACGACCTGGGGCTTTAGTTGTTCGGCCTTGACGGTTTTTACGATTCGATTGGAGCCAGCATAACGCCACGCACCGAGGCGTCTGGGCATGCCATTGCCGTTGTCATTGTCGATGGGCACTCGCCAGAAGTTGGGCACCAGCGCCGAGGCCAGGAGCTGTTTTTTCCCGAAAAGGAACGATTCGAGCGCTCCGGAACTTTTTCCGAATGTCAATTCAAAACCGCGTCCTGTGACGGTGATTTTCTGTGCCGTTTCTTTGAGCGTGAGCGGTGGCATTGTGTCCATGTTAACAATTGGTGCTGCCGGGACGTCGAAGGGAATCTGGAACTGGTCCCAGGCGACGATGTGTCCGCGTTTGGCCCAGGAAGTATCGGCGGCAAGTAAGAAGGTTATCTTGAGCCAGTATTCGCTGCCCGGTTGAAGCTCGGGCTTTTTGAAGGGGACCTGCACGTCCACTTCAGCTTCCGGGGCCAGTGACAGTTTCGGTAAAGTTCCTTTTTGAATGATATTTCCATCTGCGGAAAGTTCCCAACTGATTTCAGTGAAATCAAGGTTTAAGAAATTGTATTCGTTTTTGACACGAAACTTTCCCGCCATGATATCAACCGGTGCAACATGAATTCGCTGGTAAACCTTCTTGACCTCATAGAGCGAGGGATTGGGTTTTCGGTCTGGTTGGACCAGTCCGTTGCAGCAAAAGTTACCGTCGTTGGGCTTGTCGCCGAAATCACCCCCGTAGGCCCAGAACTCTTTTCCATCGCGGCTTTTCTTTCGGAGTCCCTGGTCCGCCCAGTCCCAAATAAATCCGCCGATAAGGCGTTTATGAGAGCGGATGGCGTCCCAATATTCCTTAAGGTTGCCCACGGAGTTGCCCATTGCGTGGGCATACTCGCAGAGGACCATCGGTCTGACGTCAACGGGATCTGCGGCGATACGAATGATTTCCGGGATGCGTGCATACATACGGCTGATAACGTCAACATAGTAGGGATCTTTGGGCCGGGCCTCTGCTCCTTCATAGTGGATAGGGCGGGTGGGGTCGTAATCCTTGATCCATGCGGCCATGGCAGCATGGTTCGGCCCGCAGCCTGTTTCGTTGCCGAGCGACCAAAAGATAACGCTTGGATGGTTTTTATCTCGCTCGACCATCCTGACAGCACGTTCGACAAAGGCATTGTGCCAGGCTGCGACGTTTGACAGGTATCCTTTCAGGCCGTGAGATTCAAGGTTGGCTTCATCTATAAGATAGATACCGTACTTGTCACAAAGGTCGTACCAGGTGGGGTCGTCGGGATAGTGAGAGGTGCGGACGGCGTTGATATTATGTTGTTTGAGTATTTTGATGTCCTGGATCATTCGGCTGACAGGGATGGCCCGGCCGTGGTCCGGGTCGTGCTCGTGTCGGTTGACGCCGAAGAGCTTGACAGACTTGCCGTTGACTAAAAGTCGGCCGTCTTTAATCTCAACTTCGCGGAAACCGATATGGCAGCTCTCGGTCTCGATGACCTGTTTACCCGCGTCCTTGAGGGTAAGTACAAAAGTGTAAAGGTAGGGCGTTTCGGCGGTCCATTTGTGGGGATTCTTGATTTTTCCCTCGAGCAGGGCAAACTTGACGTTGCCTCTTTGAGGATATCCTTCACCAATAATCGACGAAATTTCTCTGACCAGAGGTTTAGACAGAACAGCCCCTTTTTCCTGGTCGTAGAGCTGGGCTTCGATGGTCCATCCCTTGATATTCCGGCCGCTGAAATTGGCAATCCTGGGGCGGACCATTAGAGTGGCATCGGTGTAGCTGTCGTCAAGGTCGGTTCGAACGAAGAAATCACTTATGTGGACCTGTGGTGCAGCGAAGAGATACACATTTCTATAGATTCCGCTGAGCCGCCACATGTCCTGGTCTTCAAGATAGCTGCCGTCCGACCATCGGTAGACTTCGACAGCGATTGTATTTTCACCTGCCTTGAGATATTGGGTGATATTGAATTCGGCTGGTGTCATGCTGTCCTGGCTGTAACCAACCTTTAGGCCGTTGACCCAGACGTAAAAGGCGCTTTTAACGCCGTCGAAGTGGAGGAAAATCCGGTGGTCTCTCCACTCGTCGCTGATAGTGAACTGTCTTCGGTAGGAGCCGACAGGATTGTAGTCATGAGGGATATGAGGCGGATTCGGCGGGAAGGGGTAAGGGATATTGAGGTAAATGGGGATGCCATAGCCGTGCATCTGCCAGTTGGAGGGGACGGGTATTTCCTTCCAGTTGCTGACATCGTATTCGCCCTTGTAAAATTCAATGGGTCTGTCGGCGGGCTTACGGACCCAGTGGAACTTCCAGTTGCCATTGAGTGATTTGTAGAATGGCGAGGCTGTGCGGTCGGTCATAAGGGCCGTTCGGATGTCGGGATAGGGGACGAGGGTGCAGTGGCCGGGTTCTTTGTTTATCCCTATGACCTCGGGATTTTCCCAATCGGGAATCGTCATGTCCGCTCTGACTTGAAGATAAATGCATCCGGCAAAAATTAGTGAGATTACGGATACGGGCAGAGGCAATACTAAGCTAAAAAAACGTCTTTGGTTGGACATTGATACACTCCTTTCATTATCGAAACGGTTCGTTCGCTTGATGTGTCAAATTTAACCTAAAACAGAGGTCTTTTGCAAGGATTTTTGGGATTGGCCTGGCGCAAAAAAGAAAGGTGGGTGGCGCGTTGCCAAACCCACCCTGTTCGAATGTTTCGTGTTGCTTCCGGAGGCTGGGTCAGTATTTCAACTGGTCGGCCTTGGGGGTGACTTTATCGATATTGGGTATTACGTCGACCTTGACGTTGCCCATTGCCCAGGCCAGGCCGCCGACGATAATGCCCTGAACCTGGGGATTTGTCCAGATGTCGTCGCGGTGGCCGAAGGATGTATAGAAGACGCGGCCTTTGCGGTGCATCCGGGCCCAGGTCATGGGAAACGGCGGACGCTGGTAGCAGTCACCTTTCATCCCTTCATTGTCTTCGATGAGGACCACGTGAAGGTCCTTGGCGAAATTCTTAAGGGCGTACCACTCTTCTTTGAGTTTTTGGACCTCGCCGAATTGCTCTACGCCCGGAAATTTGGGCGAGGCAGCGCGTATGATAGCTTCCTGCTGGGCGCCATGTACGATGAATTCACCGCCGAGCATGGCGATATAGGGGTCGACTTCGGTCTGGTTCTGGTTTCTGGGTCCCTTGGAATGGAAGGAGTCGGTGGCGGAGTGGAAGCCGACGAAGCCTTTGCCTGCGGCGATGGTGCTCAGAAGCTTCTTCTTACCTTCGGCCGACATTGGCGGAGTCTTGGCTTTGTTGGGTTTGGTGAGGTCGCCGCTTGTGTAGAAGGCGATGGCATCGTACTGATCGAGGTCACCATCGAAGACGCGGCCGTCTTTGGTACAGACGACTTCGAAGCCGTGACGTTTTCCCAATTCGGTGAGTGTTCTGTCGGAGATGCTGGGCTTGCCATCCTTGAGTTTGACGGCATCGTGCTCAAAACCGGCTGAGCGAGTGAAGTAAAGGACCTTCTGTTTTTTCTTTTCGGCCGCGGCTACCCAGTGTAGCGGGAAGGCCGAAGATGCCAGTAACGCAGCGCCGGTTGCCCGGAGCATATCGCGACGGTCCATGATGTGTCCACTGCTTTCGGAATTAGCGAGTTCTTTGGGCAAGTTCGTTTTTCTGGTCATGGTATTATTAACCTCCAAATCTTTGCATCCGTTGTTTCCTTCCTCTCAACAGGACTAAAATATTGAGTCCTGATGAACATACAAGTTATTATCCGGTCCAGGGGGGGATTGTCAACCGAAATTTCCCATACGATTCTGTTCGTGACATAAGATTATCTTCAGATAGCTGTATGATGCTCCTGTTTCGTGGATTTTTTGCCGGGACCGTCAATGCAAAAAAGGCCGTTTGGAGCCCTTAAAAAGGAGTTCCTGGATACACCATCTGTTGTATTTGTAGGTAGAGTCTATTATTTGTCGGCCAGAGCATCCGCAATAGCTCTGCCAAATTGGACCGAAGCCAGTGGGCCGCTGCCGGTTATGATAAGCCCGTCTCGTTCGACAGGAACGCCGGTATATAGAGCACCGGCCCTCTGGAGTCTGTCTCGTTCGGATAGGAAGCTGGTGGATCGCACACCATTGAGCAAACCCGCATTGGCTAAGACCGCAGGTGCGATACAAATTGCACCAAGGACTTTTTTCTTTTGCACTGCCTCGCGGCCAATATTCCACGCAACCCGGCTCTCGAAATACTCCGTTGCACCTGAACCGCCTATAAAAATTACCGCATCGTAATCATCGACGACAATGTCTTTCACAAGAATTGTTGCCTCGGCTATACGTCCAAGCATACCCCTTACAGCTCCTGTCTTGGTACTTGCTACAACCGTCTTCACTCCCGCCTCGATAAGGACACGCCTTGTTTCAAAAAGCTCTTCATCACGAAAATTCTCCCTGCTGACGATCAACACCGCTTTTTTTGCCTTTGGACCCTCCGCCTTGCCGGCTTCTTCTTTGTCTTCTTCTGTTTTAGTCTCGGCAGCAGGGTAACCAACGGATATTACCAAAAGTGGCTCAAGGCCCCTTGACAGCTTGCACACTTTGCTGACGCCCCTCGTATCAAAACCGCCGATTGGTACGGACCCCAGCCCCAGGCAGACAGCTTGTAGTTGGATACTCTGAGCGATGTGCCCGGCTTCCAATAGCATATATTTGTT
>JAOUFU010000052.1 GCA_029858035.1 Phycisphaerae bacterium | reverse complement strand
ATTCTAACGACCCGGAAATACTCCTTGAATTGCCCATATGCAAGACTTTAAAACCCTATTAAAACCTCGGATAAAATTAGAATAACAAAAATCCTCCCTTTTTTCAACTGATTTCATCTTCTTCCGGCAATTACTGCCGCTGACAACTCGTGTATTTAGCCTAAAATTTGCTAATTTTCACTTATTTATTGAACTGCTGACGATAATATCCTATATTATCCTACTTTATTGCTTACTCAGGGACGAAAAATGGAATTGATAAAGAAAATCAAGCAATCTGAGGCACAGGCCCAGCAGATTATCGAGCAGGCCAAAGTCGACGCGGCTAAGCAGGCCGAACTGGACAGACAGAATCGACAGCAGGCCCTTGCAAAGGCCGAGCAGGAAAGAACAAAAGCAACCGAAGCCGCCGTTGCCGCCGCAAGGTCACAGGCCACTGCCGAAATCGAAAATCTCAAAGCCAAAGCCGAAAACGAACGTCAACAGTTACGCGATAAAGCAAATACTAAAATGCCCTTAGCAGTGGCAAAGGTAATGGAGTACTTGCGTTCCCATTCTGCATGATAATTGCGAATGGGTGTCCCATAAGAGGATAAATATGGCCATTGCTCAAATGGAAAAAGTCATTATTGTCACCCACCGCTCGCAGGCCTCCGAGCTTCTTGAGGCCCTCCAGCACGAGGGAATTTGCCACATACTAAACGCCGAAGAGGCCATGGTCAGTAAGGATTCCCCCGATCTTATCGCCACAGCAGAAAAGCCCAGAGACATCGAAAATATCCTCAACCGCCTGACCAAAAGCATCTTTTTCCTCCAGGGATACGCCGCACCCCAGAAAGGGCTCGCCTCAATGCTCGCACCACGTACTGTTATTGACCAGCAATCATATAACAGCATCGTTTCGGACGAAAAACTTCTTAATATTATCGACCAGGCTGAGCAAACCCAGACGGCTATAGACCAGCTCAACTCCGAATGTGAAAACCTCAGCACAACTTTGGGTATGCTTACCCCCTGGGCATCCCTCGAAACCCCCGTAGAGGAAATCGGCGGATTTCAACAGGCCGCTTGCCTGCTCGGTCTTATCCCCTCCCAGCATCTTGAGCAGGCTGCCGAACAGCTAACCGAACTCGGCGCTGCTATCCAGCGAATCGGTTCTTCCGCCGGCAAAAACGCCTGCATTGTCGTTGCCCTGAATGAAAACATCACCGACGTCCAAAAACTGCTTCGCTCCGCAGAATTCGAACCTGTCAATTTTGAGGGTATGACCGGGACCGTCCACGACTTAATAAAACAGCACAGTAAAAAACTGGACCAGGCCCAAAAGCAGTTGAAGGGTCATTACGATAAAGCCTCGACCTTGTCTGAAAATCTGCTTAACCTCCAAATCCTTCATGACCATTATACAAACCTCTTAAACAGGGAGCAGACCAGAGGCACCGCCCCTGCAACCCAACACACCGTCCTCCTCGAAGGCTGGGTAAAGAAAAGAAACTATTCCCACCTCGAGAAAATCATCTCAGGTTTTAAGGCTTCAAGTTTATCTAAAATCGAACCCGCTGAAGATGAAGATATTCCCGTTGAAATAGAAAACAAAAACTACGTCCGGCCGTTCGAGGTAATTACTCGTCTCTACGGTATGCCCCAGCACTTTGAAGTCGACCCGACCGTGTTTCTCGCACCATTCTTCGCACTGTTCTTTGGTTTGTGTCTTACAGATGCCGGCTACGGCCTTGTTATTATTGCCCTGATGGTGTTTTTCATAAAGAAATTGCAGGGTGACAAAAAGTTAATGTGGATGTTGGGGATTTGCTCAGCCGCCACCGTTGTAGCCGGTGCTCTCACTGGGGGATGGTTTGGCGATGCAATCCAGCAATTTGTCCCCACCCTTAAACCACTAAGAGAAAAGATGATGTGGTTCGACCCGTTTGAGAAACCCATGATGTTCTTTGCCTTGTCTCTGGCGCTGGGTTATGTGCAGATTATGGCAGGTCTGTTGATTGCCTTTGTGCATAACATTAAGCGAAAGCTATATGTCTCCGGATTATGTGACCAATTTGCCCTGTTGCTGATGCTAAACTCGATTTTGATATTTGCCGCAAGTAAGGCAAAGGTACTTCCGGTTGAAATCGGCAAATACTTTGGAATTCTGGCGATCGTCCCGGCCGCTGTTATTTTACTCTTCAGCCAGCGCGAAGGTGGTTGGGGCGGACGAATCGGAATGGGTGCATACAACCTCTTTAGCACAATATTTTACGTTGGCGATGTGCTAAGTTACATTAGATTGATGGCGCTTGGTATGGTTACAGCCGGTCTGGCAATGGCTATAAACATTATGGCTCTGCTTGCACTTGATATACCTTATGGCTTAGGGATTGTAGCGATGATAATAGTCCTTGTGGGCGGGCACGGATTTAACATCGCTATAAATGCTTTAGGTGCGTTTGTTCATACCTTGAGATTGCAATACGCGGAGTTTTTCCCGAAGTTCTTTACCGGAGGCGGTAGAAAATTTGAACCGCTAAATAAAGAATATAAACACATCTATATTAAACCGTAAGAAAGGCAGGTTAGAAATGGATTATGGATTGACATTAGCTTTGGTTGGCGTAGGATTGGCGGCTTTATTGGCTGGTATCGGCTCGGCAATTGGAATCGGTATCGCCGGTAGAAGCGCTACTGGCGTGCTGAGCGAGAAACCGGAAAGGTATGGGCAAGTCTTTATTATGGTTTTGCTGCCCGGTACACAGGGTTTGTACGGCTTTCTGGCGGCTTTTATGGCTATGAGAAAACTAAACTTCTTCGGAGGAACCGTTGTCCCCGAACTAAGTTTCACACTCGGCCTGGAAGTGTTGGTAGCTTGTTTACCTATTGCCTTTGCCGGCCTCGTAAGTGCTATTTATCAGGGTAAGGTGTGTGCAGGCGGCATCCTAATGGCGGCTAAAAGACCCGAAATGGCTTTCAAAGCAGGTGTTATTTATGCAGTCATGGTCGAACTTTACGCCATGCTTGGCTTGGTGGTAACATTGTTTATCCTGCTGTTTGGTATTAGTTGGCCAACTCCTGCATAAGCGATGGGCAAAACTAAAAACTAATTTACCCATAAACACATTCACTCATATACGAGAGAAAAATTATGGAAGCTGAACAGGTCATTGAAAAGATACTGGCTGATGCAAGGGCCGAAGCCGAAAAGATAAAAAAACAGGCCGATGAAAAAGAGGCCGCCGAGCAGGCAAAATTTAACGAGCAATTGGACGAGCACAAAAAGCAGACAAACGCTCTCGCAAAAAAGCTCGGCAGCGAGAAAAAACTGCACCTCCTGGCGGCCGCAAGGATGGATATTGCAAAAGAGCACCTCGCCGAAAAAAGCAGGATTCTCGACGAAGTCTTCGATCAGGCACGCCGGCAATTGCAAAATCTCTCCGACGACCAATACAAAACTCTCTGTACCAACCTGATGCTCGAAGCCGTCGAAACAGGTGACGAAGAGGTCATCATCGACACCAACGAAAAAAGAATCGACGAGAAATTTATCAGGCAAATTAATCAAAAGTTAGGCCCCGAACGCAGGGGGAATCTAAAACTCTCAGACCAAAGACAGACAATCGGGGCTGGTTTCATCTTAAAACGAGGCAAAATTAAAAACAACGTCTCCCTAAACGTGCTCCTGGCCCAGACCCGAAAAGAGCTCGAAATCGATTTGGCAAAGGATCTCTTCTCTTAACCGGCGATTCTCGGTTTGGGATAATAACTACGAACTATGGATTACGAACAACGAACTGCTGTTTTAGATTTTTATACTTATCCGCCCGTCGGCACCGACGATTGGCGATACGTCTACCAGTCTGCTCAGGTGCGGGTCCTTGAATTGCAGATGCTCACCAGGGCTGCTTTTCTCGATATGGCCAACGCTGAAAACTTCCAGGCCGCTGCCGACCTTTTATCCGCCACCGAATACGCCATGTCTCGTTCCGACAAAAGCTCTGCGGAAATGGAAAGTAACTTGTCCCTTCGAAGGTCGGCTGTCCGGGAGCTGTTCGCCGATTTAATCCTCGACAAGCCAATTGTAAAACTGTTTAAAACACGGGATGATTTTGCAAATCTCCGACTTGCAGTCAGGCGAACATTGACAGATAAACCCTTAGGCACCGATTACAGCACCGATGGCAATTTCCCGCCCGAGCTGTTTGAACAAGTCTTTGCTGAGGAAAACTACACCGAGTTTCCTGATTATATGGCCGACGCCTCTGAGCGCGCAGTCCTGGCCTACTATCGAAACAAGGACATTCGGCAGATTGACCACGCAATCGACAGCGCACAGGCCGAGTACAACCTCAAACAGGCACGCCGGCTAAACAGCATCTTCCTGCTCGGGCTGTTCAGAATACAGATTGACCTGACCAACATTCGCACGATGCTCCGCCTCAAGTTCACCGAGTCCGAACAGCGTAACGTATTCTTAAAAGGCGGCTTCATAGAATTGGAACGCATGGAACGCGGCGCCGAAATTGGCTACGAAGCCCTTGCACCGTTGTTCTTTGTGACCCCCTACTACCACCTTGTTGAAGCGGGTGCCGCCTATCTTACCTCGGAAAAATCTTTCTTGAGGATTGAGCAGCAGTGTGAAGAGCACCTGACCGGATTCCTGAAATCAACGGTCCAGATTACCGCAGGCCCTCAGCCGATTATCGCCTATATACTATTGAAGGAAAACGAAATCCGTACAGTTAGACTAATATTGACCGCCAGGAAAAACAACCTGGATACAAAACTTATTTTAGACCGTATCTCATGAAACGAAACACAAAATACAATATAAAATTATATCATTTTGTTTGCTTGGCTTTTACCCTTCTTGTACTCACTGTTCTCGCCGTTCATGATTCATACGCGGATTCCGACAGCAAATATCTGGATGCGGTACGCACCTATGCTGATAACGTACTAAAGCACGGCAAAGATGTATACGGCCAAAA
The DNA here is from genome assembly GCA_029858035.1 of Phycisphaerae bacterium. Lineage (GTDB taxonomy): Bacteria > Planctomycetota > Phycisphaerae > Sedimentisphaerales > Anaerobacaceae > CS2-K091. The sequence goes on along the minus strand of JAOUFU010000052.1, from coordinate 9,884 downwards.
GCATACGCCAATGTTCGTAGATGGCTTGAACATACACACCCACCAACCCCCAAAGTGGAAAAGAAAAGGAAAAGTCTGGGTACTTTCCAATCTCGCCAGCCATCAGAACATCTTCCGAACGTTAGTCGCCCTTACGAATATCACAGGCGACCAAAAATACCGCAGGGAAGCTGAACAGGCCATCGAATTTGCATTCGAAAACCTAACCTGCCCAAACGGCCTCCTCTACTGGGGGGGACACATAGCCTACGATGCACAGGCAGATGAACTCTGTACGGAACAATATCAACATGAATTGAAAAGCCACTACCCATACTACGAGCTCATGTGGCAGGTGAATCCAAAGGCCACAAAAAAGTTCCTCGATTCATTTTGGGCTGCGCATATCCTCGACTTCTCCAACCTGGAAATGAACCGCCACGGAAGCACGAAAAAATCCCTCGACAATCCCTGGCAGAACGAATACAAACCGGGCCCCGTTTTCTTCTGGGGCACAGGACTTTCATTTATCAACACCGGCAGCGACCTCTTCTACGCCGGCGCTATGCTCTCGAAACTGTCAGGCCAAAAAGAACCCCTAATCTGGTCCAAGCGACTGGCGCATCGATACGTTGAAACTAGAAATCCAAAGACTGGCATCGGGGGATACCAGTTCAGCCAGAGCAAAACCGCACACTGCAACGGCCCCGATATCCGAGGAGACCGCGCGAAATATCAGTACGGCGACGACTTCAAAGACCACTTCGTTGTCGAAGGGACCTTGTTTCCGTGCTATGGAGATACTCCCGTCGTCCGACCAAGGATATGCCAGTTCTTAATCTCAGAAATGTTGGGCCCCGATGGTAAGGAATTCAAACAATGGGCACTCGAAGAATTGACCGCATGGGGTAAAGCTGCTTACAGAAAAAAAGACAACTCATTCATCCCCATGCTCACCGACGGAACTTCCATGGAGGGATATGTCTGCAAAAAAGATGGATACTTCGGTCCCAGGGGAAGGGTCTTAAAGGCAGGACGAGCCGGCACTATAGATTTCTGGACATACGCTCTGGCATACCGCGTCACAGGCGATAAATTCATGTGGGAAATGGCCCGAAATATCGCGCTCGGCGATGGCTGCGGTGATATAGGCCAAACGGCAAAAGACCAATCCAAACTAAACACCAATACAAATAGCTCATCCCCGGAGCTCCTTCTCGGCTTCCTCGAGCTGTATAAAAAAACAAAAAAAAACCCTTACTTGAAGATGGCCGAAAGAATCGGCGATAATATACTGGTAAACCAATTTCATAAAGGATTCTTCGTAAAAAGCGACCAACACCTCTTCTGTAAATTCGACACGGTCGCCCCCCTCGTACTCCTTCATCTTGATGCTGTATTGCATGGTAAACCTAAAACTCTGCCCAGGGTCTGGCCCGGTGGCTCGTTCTTCCACTGTCCCCACGATGGAGTGGGAAGAACCTACGACAACAGTGTCATTTACAATCGCAGAATTGGTTCTAAGCCTGCTGCCGATGACATTACCATGAAAAAGCAAGAACAATCTCCTTTGGCCTTTGCACTAATGCCCAACAACGCTGAAGGAGCCAAAGAATGATGAAAACAGAAAGCAAAGCACGAGATACGAATTATGGAAGGTAAAATAGCTGTTTTAGGTGATACTGACTTCGTGACGCCGTTTTCGGCATTGGGCCTCGATACCTACGCCACGGCTGATACAGTCGACGATATCACAGAAAACGCCAATAAAATTATTGAAGGCAAATACGCCCTCGTCGTAGTTGCCGAAAATGTCGCTCCGACGGCTGAAGAGGTTTTTTCAACTTATCACAATACACCCACTCCGTGTATTGTGGTTGTCCCCTTTACAACTGAATCAAAGGGCTTTGCAACACAGACACTGGGAGAGGTGCTCAGGTTAGCTACAGGTATAAATATTTTACAGGATAGTTAAATTTTTATTATGCCTAACGGCCGATATGCTTCCTGGACCGCGAGGCGATATAGATGAGGATAAAAATAATGGCTGATAAAAAAGTTGGCAGGATAGTCAAAGTTGCAGGTCCTGTTGTTGTTGCCGAAGGTATGACTGGTGTGCGAATGTACGATGTTGTTCGGGTCGGCAATCTGAATCTAATTGGTGAAATCGTCGAATTGCACTCCGACCGGGCTTCCATTCAGGTCTACGAAGAGACCACCGGCATAGGCCCGGGCGAGCCCGTCACCGATACGCAGGCTCCGTTGAGCGTCGAATTAGGACCGGGCCTGATTGAAAGCATTTACGACGGCATCCAAAGACCTTTGAACGATCTCGTGGAAGCCGAAGGTGAATTCATGAGTAGAGGTAATATGCTACCCGGCCTGAACCGTGAAAAGAAATGGCACTTTCAACCTTCCGTTAAAGACGGAACAAAAGTCGCCTCCGGTGACGTTATTGGACAGGTACAGGAAACCACACAAATCTCGCACAAAATTATGGTGCCATTTGGAATCTCAGGAACTGTCCATAAAATATCTGAAGGCGATTATACGGTCGAACAGACCGTCACCGTTTGCACTGCAGAAGACGGCACCGAAACCGAGATTAAACTAATGCAAAAATGGCCCGTCCGCAGCGCAAGGCAGCCAAAAGCCCGCCTAACTCCGGATACCCTCCTTGTCACAGGCCAGCGCGTCATAGACAGCTTCTTCCCCGTCACAAAGGGCGGCACCGCTTGTGTCCCCGGACCATTCGGAACAGGGAAAACCGTCGTTCAGCACCAGCTGGCAAAATGGGTGGATGCCGACGTAGTCGTGTATGTAGGCTGTGGCGAACGAGGCAACGAAATGACCGACGTCCTGATGGAATTCCCCGAACTCAAAGACCCCCGCAGTGGCGAACCCCTGATGAAGCGCTCCGTCTTGATTGCAAACACATCCAACATGCCCGTCGCCGCCAGGGAAGCCTCCGTCTACACCGGCATCACCATCGCCGAGTACTTCCGCGATATGGGTTATGTCGTCGCCCTAATGGCAGACAGCACAAGCAGATGGGCTGAAGCGATGCGTGAGATATCCACCCGCTTGGAGGAAATGCCCGCCGAGGAAGGCTACCCCGCCTACCTCGCTGCCCGCATCGCTGCCTTCTACGAAAGGGCCGGTCGCGTAATTTGTTTAGGCAATCCCGAACGCGAAGGTACTCTCTCGATTATCGGTGCCGTAAGCCCGCCCGGCGGGGACCTCTCAGATTCCGTCGTACAGGCCACACTGCACGTCGTAAAGGTCTTCTGGTCACTGGAGGGAAGACTCGCCTACCAAAGACACTTCCCCGCAATAAGCTGGCTTACTTCTTATTCCTTCTATAAGGATTCCCTCAAAGACTGCTTCGAAGACAAAGAACAGGGCCGGGAAATGGAAAAAATGACCGTCGACGCTATGGGCCTGTTGGAACAGGAGGCCGAGCTCCTGGAAATTGTTCGCCTCGTTGGTGCCGAGGCATTATCGCCGACGGATAGATTGTCTCTCGAAACATCAAGGTCAATTCGTGAAGACTACCTCCACCAGAATGCCTTTCACGAAGTTGACACCCACACTTCGATGCCAAAGCAGTACGAAATGTTAAAAACTATCCTGCACTTCCACAAGCAGGCACTTGTGGCAATTGAAGCTGGAGTCGAAACGGCAGACATTTTCAAATTAGCTGTGCGCGAAGACATCGCAAGGGCAAAATATATCCCGCAGGCGGAAATAAACAAAATTGCAGATATAAGGAAAACTATCGAAGACCAAATGAAGAAATTGCATACTTCAGTGGTAACTTAAATAGCGTCAGGCGAAATACATGACACGCTTGGCGCTTCACGAAACAGGAGTTTTGAATGTTATCAATAAAAGAATATCAAACAGTTTCAAGTATTGCCGGCCCCCTGATGATGGTCGAGATGGTCGACGAGGCCAAATACGGACACATCGTCGATATCGAACTGGCCGACGGCTCAATACGTCACGGGCAGATCCTCCAAGTCGAAAACGACAAGGTCCTCGTACAGGTCTTCGAGGGAACACGAGGCATCGACGTCGAAAAAAGCACCGTCCGGTTTCTGGCAAAGCCCCTCGAACTGGCCATATCGCCCGAAATCCTCGGCAGGGTCTTTACAGGCCTCGGCGAACCCAAAGACGGCGGCCCCGCTATCATCCCGGACAAACGCCTCGATATCAACAGCAGGCCGATCAATCCCTATGCACGAGATTATCCGAACGAGTTCATCCAGACCGGCATATCCACAATCGACGGCTTAAACCCCCTCGTCCGGGGCCAGAAGCTGCCCGTCTTTTCCGGTGCAGGCCTGCCCCACGACCAAATAACCGCTCAGCTTGCTCGCCAGGCAACCGTACTGGGCAAGGCCGAAGCCTTCGCAGTTGTCTTCGCAGCGATGGGAATTACGTTCGAAGCTGCCCAGTTCTTCATCAACGACCTGCATGAAACCGGCGCCATCGAGCGTGCCGTCATGTTCATAAATCTCGCCAATGACCCGGCCATCGAACGTATAGCGACTCCACGATTTGCGCTGACCGCCGCCGAATATCTGGCCTATGAATTGGATATGCACGTGCTCGTTATCTTAAATGATATGACCAACTACTGCGAGGCCCTTCGCGAAATCAGCGCCGCCAGAAAAGAAGTCCCCGGCCGACGAGGATACCCCGGCTATCTCTACACAGACCTTGCGACAGTTTACGAAAGGGCCGGAAGAATCAAAAACAAAAAGGGCTCCATTACAATGGTCCCCGTCCTGACCATGCCCGAGGACGACAAGACACATCCCGTCCCCGACCTGACAGGCTATATCACCGAAGGCCAGATTATCCTCTCCCGCTCGCTGCACAGAAAGGCCGTCTCCCCGCCGGTCGATGTCCTGCCGAGCCTCTCCCGTCTCAAGGACAAAGGTATCGGCGAAGGAAAGACACGCGAAGACCACGCCGACCTGTACAACCAGCTCTACGCCGCATACGCACGTGGCAAAGAAGCACAGGAGCTGGCAGCAATTATGGGCGAAGCCGCCCTCTCCGATGAAGATAAAAAGTACATGACCTTCGCCGACAAATTCGAGGCCGAATATGTCTCTCAGGATTACTATGAAAATCGCACGGTCGAACAGACCCTGAACCTCGGCTGGGAGCTGCTCAGCATGTTCGAAAACGTCGAGCTTAAACGAATCGACATAAAACTTATACAGAAGTATATGCCGAAGTTTCGCAAAGCGAAACAGAAAGCGTAAGGGAAACACGAAATACGAAGCCCGAAATACGAAAAAAATGCAAATGACCAAAATACCAAACAATACGATTTAGAAGATCGCACGCTTGCGTTTGCTAAAAGAGTAAGGGCTTTCGTTAATAAATTACCTAAGACTACTGCCAATATTGAAGACGGGAAACAGCTTATTAGGTCCTCTGGTTCTGTTGGCGCAAATTATATCGAAGCTAACGAGGCACTAAGTAAGAAAGACTTCCGTATGAGGATAAAAATATGTCGTAAAGAATCAAAAGAAAGCCGCTATTGGTTGAAATTAGTTGATGTCCAAAATGTTCCTCAGCAGGAACAGGAAAGAAAGGATTTGGAACAAGAAGCTATGGAACTGATGAATATTTTCGGCTCGATTCTGAGAAAGAGCGAATAATGTTTTGAACATTTGATATTTGAATTTCGAATTTGTTTCGAATTTCGATATTCGTATTTCGAATTTTAGGAGTTTCTCCTTGTGTTAGCTAACGTGAACGCGACAAGAATGCAGCTTTTATACCTTCGCAAGAAGGTGGCCCTGGCCCGCCGCGGCCATCGTCTGCTCAGCGAAAAACGTGATGAGATATCACGACAGTTAATTCGCATAGCTCGCCAAATTCGGCCGTTGCGAAAGCGAGTTGAAGCCGAGCTTATGGAGACCTGCCAGCGGTTCATGCTCGCCCGTGCTACAATGGAGCCGGAAGATATAAAAGCCGCCCTCGAAGTGCCCACGAAGAAGTTTTCGCTGACCATAGAGTTCGCCCGCGTGATGAACGTAAAGGTCCCGCATTTAACGAAGGAAATGGAAGGCGAGATTATCTGCTACGGCTACGCAACAACCTCCGGCGAACTGGACGTCGCCCTGCTGGCCCTGGAGCGTGCCTTTGATTCTTTAATTGAGTTGGCTGAGAAGGAAAAGCAGGCCCGCCTGCTGGCCACCGAGCTTAAGATGACCCGCCGAAGGGTAAACGTACTTGAGCACGTAGTCATCCCCGAACTCGACGAGACCATCAGATTCATCTTCGACAAACTCGCAGAAGCTGAACGTGACAACACCTCCCGCCTTATGAAAATAACCGACATAATCCGCGCATAGCATGTATCTCGTTAAACATATTATATATCGTCGCTGTGCTTAGGATACCAGCCTTCCATAAATTATTAGTGCTATCATCCCGGCCATAATCATAAGGTTGAACACCACGCCTAAAATAGAGAACAACTTTTTCCGGTTTATCTGCTTGAGTCCGGCAAATCCAAATCCTAATCCGACCAGGCTTGCCAAAGACGAAAGCATTAAGAACGCGCCTAAAGTCCTTATCATTGTCGAATTTGTGTCCGCTAAATCCTGACCAATGACGGCTATGACAACAGCAAGAAATAACAAAAAGAAAAAGAATCCGATTACGACCATAGATATCATAAAAGAGGCAATCCCAAGTCCTGAATGTCGTAGTTCGGCGTGAATATGACAAGGCATTATTTCTATATCTGCTATTATTTTCCTTCTTACGTCGGATTTTGTATCTGTGCACGATACAGGTTCGCGATTAAGAATCCGTAAGCTTTTCTGAGCATCCTTTTGTTTTTCAACAGGACCACCGTAAGGAGTTCTTTTTGCAAGGATACGCCAGACAAAGATAATTGTATGCTGGACCAAATTGCTTCGAAGGAACTCTTTCCGACGCTTTAGTGCTTTTGTTTCATCCTCCATAAATGTCTCGCGATTAACTTGACGGGTGTTGAAGCCATACTTATGCAGATATTCAAGCCCTCGCAGATGATGTTGAAAATTGCTTTGCAAATCGGCACCTGGAAAAACCTGGCGGAAAGAACCGGCCGGCTCTGGCTCCATTGCACCTGCATGTTCAAGATAGGTGGCAAGCCCGCCGGAATTATCATCAAAAATAGAACTGAAAGCAAATGTGGTTTTACCAAATCCAACCTGAGTTCGAATAATCGTACAGTACGTGTCTACCTCCTCGTGTACAAAAGGCACGATTATGGCCGCATAACTGGGTAGCTCCAGGGCCGGACCTGCCGGTTCGAAACCAAGGGAGGTCAACGTTTCCATTAGTGTGCAAATATCTTCTCTGTTGATCTGTTGAACTAATGGTTTGAGATCGAACTTTCTGTAAACGCTCCTGACAAATACATAGCCGGGAAAAAAGATAGATAACAGCAACAAACACAATATCGGGAGGACTAAATATCCCTGCCATCCGATGGAACGAAGAAACCCTGGCGGATTGAATATAACAAGAGCTATTAATATCCCAACAAAGAAAAAGGAATACTTCAAAAAGAATTTCTTCATTATGTATTTACACTAAAAAAACTTAATTGGCCACAAAACATATTAGGGAACAAGGCATAAATGGATAAGTCCGTTTGTGTTGCTATTCTCGTGTAGCATCCGCATCACGTCCCTATCTTCAAACAATTTTACCCGTTCCCTTCCATAAGCACAACAGTATTTCTCGCTTTTCTCAGATCAAATCGACTTGTTCAACAGGCCATTCTCCTCAGTTTTTTCAAGAACTGGGCCATTACATTATTTTATGATTACTTTCTCAGGTTTAACCCTATTCCCCGATGGCTTTTATGAGATAATTTATAAGTATAGATACAAGCGCAGTCAACAATGGAAAGATGTAAACGGTGAAAAATCTACACAGCGTGCTTGTATCAAATGGCCAAACCGGGATCCGGCTAACGAGCTCTTTTAGTTTTTGCAGACGGTCGATTATATCCTCATCTTCCTTGGCGATTGACCGTTCCTCCAGCTGATGCATTATTCGTGTATATTCATTCTGCAACTGTGTCGCCACCTTTTCCTGTTCTTTCTGTTTTGCCGACAACATACTCTTTCTAAAGGGTAGAAGAGGACCTATGAAAATAACCGGTCCTAAAGTAATGTAAGCAATAAAAGCTACAACGAGCAGTTGGATTGTGCTGGATTCTTCCCTCTTTATGTTTACGACCAACAAGGCAAGCAAATTCAAACCGGCAACCGCCAAAAGATATTGGTTCCTCAGCCCAATATAGCCGACATCCTTAAGTCCGCAACAATTGTCATAGTGAAAAGGCCAGAGCTTGATTTTAAAGTTCCGGGTAATGCTGAACAGCAGAAAGATTGAAGTAACTCCCTGGCTTATGTAAATGCTGAGAAGTATATAAACTAACGGAATCTGCCAGAACAAGTACATCAACCCTGCGATATTTGCCTGACCACCTTTAGCCTGCCAAACTGTAAAATCCTTCTGTGCAAAGATTATTTTATAGTTGGCAAAAGCCACTGCCAAAGCCACCAGCACACCGGCTGACTGGCCACAAATATTTACAATTTTATATCTCCTGTTCCAGGAACTCACAAATTCGCCGACTTTTTCAACGCGATAAGTAACACGCCCGCTGATAATGCCGGTAATGCGTTTAGGAACCATACTGCGCTCCGAAAGCATAAAAATAACCAGCATCGGCAGGGATACAAGGGCCCCAAACATCACACTATAGTCTGCAAGGAAGCCTACTTTAAGCCCCGATTCCGGATCGCTGAAAAGAACCTCCGGCACTTTTACCCATATCACAATTAGAGGAATGCCATATGATAGAAATGCGGTCATAATCCAGGGTATCAAATAGGTCCTAAGAAATGTCCCCGTTTGTATCGGTGGTCGTGTGAAAAGCTGGTGGAAAATGGACCATCCACCTATATCTAACTTACGAAATTCGTCAGCAATATTATCATTTGGTTTTTCAGACTCCATAACTCCCTCCATTTATTCCAACAGGATCTTGTTATAGTTTATTGAAACCATACACGAATCCAAACCTTTTAATTCATCCAGTCAGCTTGATACACAAGTCTTAAGTCCTATTTTGTTTTTTTCTCATGCCGTGTCTGATTCGCGTCCCAATCTTCCGTGAATTGTAGCCGTCCCCGGCCACCATCACAACAGTTTTTCGATTATTAAAAAGACAATCAACGTCAATCTACTTTCCGCTACCGTCTACATACCTTATAAGCCGAACCTAAACCCCCAAATATTGATGATAAATCTCAAAAAAACTTTTCGCCTCTGCCCGATAAAACCGCCCATCTTCCCGCCAGCCATCCGAAATCGCCCTTTTAAGCCATATCCTGCCAATATTTCTTTGAATCCAAAAGCTGTTTTTGTTATAATTCTATGAACATTCAGAAAAACATTTAACACATTTAAGGGGGAAATGATGCGGACTAAAATTAAAACATTAGCGTTTCTTACATTGATTGCGGTTGTCATTCTATCTGTATTAGGCGTTGCAAAATATCTGGATATGCAGCCAAAGCAAATAGTATCCGGCCTCACATCTCTGGCCACGCAGCTGCAAATGCAACTTCAAACGCAAATGAAACCGGTTGAACACCTGTCAGCCACAGAAAAATTATGCTTCCCTGCCGCGATGTTCTTACTTATTATATTAAGAGTTTCGATGGTAAGAAGAATCGCCGGCTGAACTCTTCCCAATTCAGGCGCGAAGTAGGAAGCGTTTCTCATATTTCGCGCCTGAAGGTTGTTCGCTTTTATCTCGTATCATGCTGCGTTCGCGATTTGTATATTTCTTTTGCCCTGTCAAA